>JASFKF010000327.1:0-3683 GCA_050118775.1 Syntrophobacterales bacterium | reverse complement strand
AAGAGTCTGGCAAAGACGCACCACAATAGGCGCTGACCCATGATTTGGATGGTTGAAAAAAAGGTGTTCCAGATATTTATTAATTTGGGATTCGAAAGGGTAAAGATACCCGTCCGGGTAAAACTCGAGTTTGAAGTAAAGGAAGGAAATCTAGTTCCAGACTCGCTCACCAAGACTATGCTTTACAATAGACAGCTTCTCGAACGGCGCTACCCAGACTTGGACCAAACAAGCCTGCAACGCTCAGTGGAAAGAAAGGTGGAGGGTGAGATTCAGACCTATCTCCAAAAGCACGGATTCATAGAACAAGAGAAATAAGAGCCAACTCTCTACTCAACTAACAACAAATAACAGCATAGTCTATGACTAAATGATTTGACACGCTATGCTCTATGCGCTCTGCGCTATGCGTCAATCCCCAATCCGCAATCCCCAATCCGCAATCCGAAATCGTCTACCCCATGCCCTATACCGCCTCGATCGTTGAGGGGGGTTTCGGTGCTATGTTGTAGGTGACGCTGACAATGTTGGGCACATGGCGGATAATCTCGCTAGCGAGCTTTTCAAGAATTTCGAATGAGAGGTGAGTCGGTGTTGCCGTCCGCGCATCCACGCTTTCCCAGCAACGCACCTCAATCTGTTGACCGAAATCGCGATTACCGTCGCGCATGCCGGTCACGCGGTCCTTGTGGAGGATCGCCATATACTGAAATGCATCGGTAGCTTTAAGCAACTGCTCGACAATGACCGTTGCTTTGCGCACCGTCTCGATGCGCTCTGGGGTCACTGCGCCTATCACGCGCGCGGCAAGGGCTGGTCCCGGAAAGGGGATGCGCTCGAACAGTTCGGCCGGAAGACCAAGAGCCTTACCAATCATTCTAACCCCGTCTTTGCGAAGCTGAACGAGCGGTTCTATTATGCGGTAGCCGAAAGCTTCTTGCGGGTCGATCCCGAGTTGCTCGAACACATTGTGCTGCCGCTTTATCCCTGCAACGGTTTCATCGACATCGGTCAGAATAGTCCCCTGCAGTAGATACTTCGCTCCACTTTCCTTGACCATACGCCCAAACACGTTCCGGTAAAAGGTCTGGGTAATGGCCTCGCGCTTCTCTTCCGGATCGACGACTCCTTCGAGGGCAGCAAAGAACTCTTGGCGCGCATCGACCACGTCTACCTCGACGCCGAAATCTTGGAAAAGGCCCACGACCTGCTCGGCCTCTCCCTCACGCATAAGGCCGTTTTCAACAAAAACTGTCTTGAGGCTCTTTCCCAGGGCTCGATGCCCAAGCATCGTCACAGTGGATGAATCGACGCCTCCCGAGAGGGCATTGATCGCCATTCCGTCCCCAACGGTGTCTTGGATGTCTTTGATCTTCTCATTGATGAAGTGCTCGGGATTGAGTTCCTGGGCCGTGATCTCTTTAATCATCGGTCAAACTCCTTTGTAATTAGGCTGTTGCGCAGAAGAGGTTCCCTAGCCGGTGAGTACAAATTTGCAAGGTGGGGTCCTCGGCCAACAAAGATAATTATTTTTTATCATAGGCCCAAGGAATTTTCTAAGCGATTTTTTCGCAAGGTGGGCAAAAGAAGTTTATCTTGTTTGGGAAAGTGGTCGCACCAAGACCGCTGCAACTACAATGCGGTTTCCCAGACCTGAAACTTTCCCTTAGAGTACCTGTATACGAAAACATAACCTTTCTGATCTTCATCTTCCTTTTCCCTGAACATTTGCATGGATAATCGCCTTCTATTGTAATTGTAGCTCGCGCCGCAAAATTAAAGCCAAGAGGCGGCAATTTCCTCTTTGGAATCTGCCAGGGGGAGATAGAGCATAAAAAACCCCACCGACTCAGGGTACCCCAGTCGGTGGGGGACAATGGCAAAGCGTAGTCATCCCTTTTGGCGGAGAAAGATACGGCGCTTTTACCAAGCAGCGTCCATGATCTTCTCCTTTGCCTCCAGTTTTTCCAGGGCATGCTGATAGATCACATAGTACTTGTTGATGTTACTCACGTATCGCACCGTCTCCCTCCCTATGATCCGCAGAACCGCGAGCTCCGCGTTCCGGAACCAGCGATTGGGGTTGAGATTCATTGCCGCAGCCTTCTTCCGAGTCTGGCGGATCTTGGCCGGTCCAGCGTTGTAGGCTGCCCCATGACAGGAAAGGAAAAGGAAATATAAGAACTTCCCTCTTTTTCGAATCGCTATCTCAATTTCACCAGCGTGTAATTCCATTCAAAAATGTTTTTCGCCTTTAGGCTCGAATCGACAGGGAACTTCTGCGGAACTTCAACAAGTTCCAGCTTGTGATCTTCCATTCTATACATAAACTCTGTGGGTGGTGCGGTGGAAAGATACCTTGAATTTATTTCACCTAAGTCTTTGCATGATGGAATTCCGCCACCCTTGTTATACCCTGCTCTAAGGCAAGGGTCGTCTGAACAGGCATATACTTTGGCGCTGACACGCTGATCTGGCCAGAATAGTTGCAACTTGTTACTGCTCAGCTTGCCTGGTAGAGTCGAACCTGGCAAGCCTATGATGTTCGCACAGTCAGTGCACACAACTTTTTTTATTTGAACTAAGGCTTCGGGAGTGTACAAACCCTCTGCAAACACCTTTGCCTGAGTGATTTTCCCCTGACTGTAATACCATCTTCCTTTTTTCTTCTTTAGGGTAACCTCAGCCGTCAACTGGAAACGAAACACGGCACCTCTCTTATTTTCGACGACCCTAAACTGAGGTTGTTTGCCCTTCGGTGATTTCAACCGCTCACCATAAGGCTCCTGACACTTAT
The DNA here is from genome assembly GCA_050118775.1 of Syntrophobacterales bacterium. GTDB lineage: Bacteria > Desulfobacterota > Syntrophobacteria > BM002 > BM002 > BM002. The sequence goes on along the minus strand of JASFKF010000327.1, from coordinate 886 downwards.
TGAATTCATAAGTGTAATAGTACTTTTGCCAAACTTTTTCGTGTCCAGTGACATGGACTTCCCAAACCTGTTCTTCTGGTCCCTTGATCCGCCAGGTTATGGTAACCTTGATCGGTGTGTTGCTCAGTTGATCTACAACCGAAAATGATGTTATGGCCTCAGCACCAGCCTCAAAGGGCATTTCGATTGAGAAATCAACATTCGGTTCTGAAAAAAGAACTTCCTCCATGGGGAAGCTCTGTCCATCCGCAAGCACAAGGGTAAACAAGCGCCCACTTGGCTTGAATCTAAATACACCCTCCTCGAGCGATCCATCAATAGCAATCGTGCCACGCAACCTTGTCCCGTCATCACGCTTGATAGAAAACGGTTCTTTTGCATGCACAACTCCCCGTTCATTTAACGCGCCCAAATCAATGGTGGCTTTACCAATAGTATGTTTGAGAATGACATTCCGAAATCCTCCTTCCATACCCTGGCCCGTTTGACCTCCGACCCACTGATCAACACCAGGCGATTCTGTGATTCTCTCGAGCTCAAGCATCCACCTTTCTGTTGGATCTGTAAGGTTCAGTGCTCTTGGAATTTTTCCAGGTACCTTTCCGCGCTGTTGAGCATTTACCGGATAAGCATTGGTCAATAAAACGCAAGTGTATAGAAAGATTAGAAAAATGCTGATCTTGGATTGGTTTGTCTGCATATCCCCACTCGTATGGTTGATGAAATTAATAGTATTCGGAGAAAATAAAACTGATCCGAGTCTACTACCTGTTTCCGACCGACTTCTTTGGAACTCTAGCTCTTTCTAAAAGCAGAAAGGTGGGAAAATCACTTTCCTCTTTCATACTCGAAAGCGCCTATATCAGGAGAGGAGTCACGGCGCTTG
>JASFKF010000326.1:0-3684 GCA_050118775.1 Syntrophobacterales bacterium | reverse complement strand
GAACAAATCAAGAGGGTGAATTTTCCTTCAAAATACCTGCGCATGAAGATCTGAGGATTGTCCTGACTGCCTCCATGGGCCATAAAAATGATTTCACCATCAAGGCGGGAGACGTAGGAGGATCGGAGCCACCTTCACAGAAACCGGTTCCCAAAATAGGTGAGACAATTGCGGCTTCGCCCTCAACTACTGTGGACATGGACCAATTGGAGGTAATGATCGATCAGGCTCTAGACCGAAAGCTCGAGCCGATGATCAAGCTTATCCGCAGCACCAGAAAAGAGGGACCTGGGGTTACGGAAATAATCGGCGGCATAGGATATATTTTCGGCCTCTTTGGCTTGCTCATGTATTTCAGAAGTAGGAGCAGAAGCAAGTAGTCAGTAGTCAGTAGCCAGTAGGGAGAAGATTGGAATAATGTTTAGGTTTTAACCCCTGGTTTCGCTGAAAGCTGATGGCTGATTGCTGACAGCTAAGAAAAATGCATATCGACAATTTCGCCAGCGGAGATTCCCTTCTCCACCGCCTTGACCCCCGAATTAAAATAGTCGTAGCCGTGCTTTTTTCCGTAATTGTCGCAGTGGCTGACAAGTCCCTTTGTCTGGCAACGGCTGTATGTTTTTCTCTTGTTTTGCTTTTTATCGCCCGCCTATCCTTAAGAGAAGTTTTTTTGCGGCTTCTAGCGGTCAACACTTTTATTTTTTTTCTCTGGCTTTTTTTGCCCTTTACCTATGGTGGGGAAAAACTTTTCAGTATCGGCCCTCTCACTGCCACCCGGGAAGGAATAATCTACGCGCTCCTCATCACGGTTAAATCGAACACCATCGTTGTCGCCCTGATCGCCCTCCTTGCCACTACCCCGATTATCACCCTGGGGCATGCTTTGGGTCACCTGTATGTCCCGAGCAAGCTGATTCATCTGCTATTCTTCACCGTCCGCTACCTCCAAGTCCTGCATTTGGAGTATGATAGATTGCGCGCTGCCATGCGTATTAGAGCTTTCAAGCCCGGCACCAATTTGCATACTTATAGAAGCCTCTCATATCTCATCGGCATGCTGTTAATTAAGAGCTTCGATCGAGCCGACCGCATCCGCAAGGCCATGCTCTGTCGAGGATTTCATGGAGAATTCTACCTCCTGAGCCATTTTGAACTGCAAAAAATCGACCTTGTCATGCTCTTGATCATGATGCTCGTCGTAGGTTGCATGGCATCATTACAATGGATAATTCTGAAGTAATCATCGACCTGAAGGGGGTCTCCTTCGGCTACCACGGCAACCAGTCCCAGCGGCCGGTTCTGGACAATCTCAATTTACAGATAAGCCGTGGTCATCGGGTGGGCCTAATTGGCCCTAACGGAAGTGGGAAGACCACCCTCTTTCACATTCTTATGGGTCTGCTAAGACCCAATCAAGGTGAAATAGTAGTGTTCGGCAAGAAGCGCCAACAGGAGAAAGATTTTAGAGAGGTGAGGGAAAAGATCGGTTTGCTTTTTCAGGACTCTGACGATCAGCTCTTTTGTCCAACAGTAGCGGAAGATGTGGCCTTTGGTCCACTTAATCTCGGTAAGAGCCAAGAGGAGGCCCTGGAAATTACCCGGCAGGTGCTCAGCCGTTTGGGCCTCGAGGAATTCGAGAACCGTTTGACTTATAAGTTGTCCGGAGGAGAAAAAAGGTTAATCTCACTGGCAACAGTCCTGGCCATGCAACCCGAGGTTCTCGTTCTGGACGAGCCCACTACTGGTCTGGACGAAGACACGGTGGAAAGGCTCATCCAAATACTTAGAAGTTCCAATCTGACCTACCTTATTGCCTCCCACAACAGAGATTTCCTCTCCAAGACCACCGACATCGTCTACCACCTCGGGCGGGGAAAGCTGGAATGTAGCCCGGATATTTCATGAATCCCACAGATCCGTTGGCTCTACCCTAATGTTGCAGACCCATTTCGAGTGCTGCGGTTTTTGCCGACTTGGGTTTGCAACATGAGTGCTTCGTTAGGGGATGGTTAATTCTTCTATGGGCGCGGCCTTCTGGTGCAGCCAGGCCAAAAATAACTGATAGCCCACCACAAAAACGATTGCACCGATGAAGAGGCCGATGATGCCCGAGTTTATGAATCCGCCGATTGCTCCAATGAAGACAATGACCATGGGCACCTGAACACCACGGCCCAATAAGATGGGCTTCAGGAAGTTGTCACACAGACCGACAAAGAGACACCAAATCGCAAACAACACTGCAGTAACCGTACTTGCAGTGGAGAACACATAGATAACAATTGGTGCCAGGACCAAGAGAGTGGGAAGCTGGGCCACGGCAATAATCAGCACCAGTAAGGCCCAAAGCCCCGCCCCTGGTACGCCGGCTACAAGACAACCGACTCCCGTAAGAAGCGACTGGATGGCGGCGACCCCTATGATACCTTTGACAACGCTGCGGAGCGTTGAGGCCGCAACATTGACAAGCCCTTCTCCCTGCTCGCCCGCCAGTCGCGTACCTATCGCTTGTGCCACCTTATAACCGGAGTCGGCTTTTGTCAGAAGAACACCTGCAATGAAGATAGAAACAATAAACTTCAGGATTCCCACCCCGGTGCGCGCACCATTTGTTAGGAGCCATTGGCTGAATGCTGTGAGTTGAGGGGTGAACCTGCTCAGGGCAGCTGCGAGGTTGACTGAGGCAAGCCTCCAGGCCTCATACAGCGATTTACCAATAATCGGCCAACTCTTGACGCCTTTCGGGGCTGGCGGAACCGCCAATGTTCCTTCTTTGATTTGAAAAGACAACTCCCTTGCTCCGTCAATAAGGGTTCCTGAAAGCATGACTCCTACAGAGGTGAAGATGACTAGGGCAAAGAGGGTGATCAATAATGCCGACAGCTTTCCTCGACCGCCTAAGGTAGATTGTATCTTGCCGTGGATGGGACGGAGAGCAACAGCAATAATGATGCCCCAGAGGATAATCTGAATAAAGGGGCGACCGATCCTAAAACACCAAATTATTAGCAGGCCGACGACGCCGATGCGAATGAAGGCCTCAAGTGCATTGGCAACAAAGGTCGCTTGGTTGGATGTTTGACTGGAATTTGTCATGATGCTGTCCTCCCGTCTTCAATTGAAATGATCAGGCTTTTTCGCACGAAGGTAAGGTAGCTGAACCTATCTCTGCTGTCCACTGAGCTGAAAGCAGTCTTTATCATTTTCCTTTTTATCCAGGGTGTTTAATTTTTTAAGCAGCCATCTGGGATGAAATAGAATAATACCTCAATTTGTCAAAAGCCACTGTCGTTTTCTCAGCTACTAAGGATAGTGAACTATTCCAATTTCTTGATCCCAGGTGTCCACCTACCTAGCCTCACCTCCGCGGTGGACGGCCAAAATAATAAGTTGTCCAGTTTGTCCTAGGTAAAAGAGAATACTGGATTTGTCCGTTGACAGTGAGGTAAAAAACCTAGTATAAAATTAACAGTTCGAGGAAAGCACCTCGAGAAGATTTCTTTAAGCAGACACACATTATACAGAATAATAGGCCACGAAGGTCTACCTTTAACCAGAAGGGGATAGACCACGTGGCTTTTTTTGTGGCCAAATCAGGAGGTTGACATGAAAAGATTTGTAGGAACCGTTTTGCTGGCTCTGGGTTTGCTCTTTTTAACAGTCGCAGCTGCCAGGGCTCACTTC
>JASFKF010000325.1:0-3688 GCA_050118775.1 Syntrophobacterales bacterium | reverse complement strand
CCTTGGCACAGGATCTAGATGAGCGGGAGGAGTTTTCAGTTGAACTCACTCGGGCCATGGGCAGCTTGGGTCTTTTCGGTATGGTAGTTTCAGAAGAATATGGCGGTCAGGGACTTGACAATCTGGGATATATCATTGCGGTTGAGGAAGTAGCCCGAGTGGATGGTTCGCAGGCGGCAACGGTGGCAGCGGCAAATTCTTTGGGAAGCAGTCCCATTTATGAATTTGGCACCGATGAACAGAAAAGGAAGTATCTCCCTAAGCTTTGTAGTGGCGAAGCACTGTGGGGTTTTGGCCTAACAGAGCCCAACGCCGGCTCTGACGCAGGCAATACTCAGACAACAGCTTTCTTGGACGGGAACGAATGGGTGATTAATGGAAGTAAAATCTTTATAACCAATGCTTCCGCGAAAATCTCTCTAGGAGTCACTGTTCTTGCTAAGACCGGAATCCGGGAGGATGGTAAGAACGAGCTTAGCTGTATTTTGGTGGAGAACGGTGCACCAGGCTATGAGGCCAGAGAAATGAAAGGGAAAATGGTCTGGCGGGCTTCGAACACCAGTGAACTCTACTTCGAGGATTGCCGGGTTCCCAAGGAGAACCTTTTAGGCAAGAGGGGAGAAGGATTTCACCAGATGCTCAAGACTCTGGACGGTGGTCGACTCTCTATAGCCGCTATGGGTTTAGGCGGAGCTCAGGGTTGCTACGACCGGGCGCTGCACTATGCCAAGGAGCGAGTTCAGTTCAACCGTCCGATTTCGCAGTTTCAGGTAAATGCCTTTAAACTTGCCGATATGGCCACTGAGATAGAATTGGCCCGGCTCCTCCTCTACAAGGCCTGCTGGCTAAAAGACAATGGCAAGCCCTTCACCAAAGAGGCTGCTATGGCCAAGCTCTACTGTTCCGAGATGATGAGCCGCTGCGCCAATCATGCAGTGCAATTACATGGCGGCTATGGACTCATGAAGGAATATGATGTGGAGCGGTTTTATCGGGATCAGAAGCTCCTGGAGATTGGTGAGGGAACCTCAGAGGTAATGCGCATTGTCATCGCCCGATTGATTGGTGCGCTTTAGGCGCGTGGCGCCGCCACTGATCACGAATTACGAGGCACAATCTATGGCGAGAAGGGCGAGACGGGGAAAAGATAAGGCGGACACAGGACCTGTTGGTTCATCCACCTTAGTCGCTCCTTACTCCTTTTGAAATGATTGCCGCAGTGCCTCTTGCGGTCCTAGGCGATCTGCTTCCAGAAAATAAAAGGCTGTACCGACGGCATGGTCAATTAAGCGGCTAGTACTGAATCCGGGAGTGCCGGTTAATTGTCGCATAAGAGGATTTCGCTGGTAAATGGTTCGCAGAAGGCTCACTCGAAAAGGTACCCTTTGATGGAGAGTCCTACTGATTATCTCACAGGCAAACTTGAGCTCGCCTATAATCTGGACTAGGGCGTGATAGAGATAAGCTTGATTCTCTTCCTCACGGCACAGTTGCTGCACAACTTGCCACTGGACCAATCGGGCCCATCCTTCCCGCACCCACTCTTCATTTCCAGGTTCCCATCGTTCAAGGTACAGGTGATGACCGTACTCATGAGCCAGATAGGACTGAAACTGAACGGTTCGAAGCTGGTCAATGACAATGACAGACCGACCTTTTGAGTCCCTCACGTAGCCGCATTCATGTTCTATGTTGATCCTCGCCCTTCGGTAAAAGAGAAGAGGTACAACAAAGAGTGTGAAAATCGCACCCCGGGCAATCCATAGAGCTCCGCTCGCCTCAGATTCCTTCAGGGTGAGATAGAGAAAAAACAAGCCGGCGGGCGATAACAAGAGGTACAATAAGACAATCTGACGTGGTAGTCGGCTCAGCCTTCGGGTGAGTCTTAAGCTGGGAATTGTCTGGAGGTAATCATCTAGAGCAATGGTTCTTCGACTGACTTGAATCACCCGGTCTAATAAAGATTGGGCCTCTTCCGCTTCAGTTACTCGGGGTCCGAAGTCTCCAGGCTGCAAACTACGCCGGAGCGTTTCTTTCTCGAGGAGCAGCCGGATCAGCCTTTGCAGGTTTTCTGTCGTGGTCAGAGTTTTGGGTAGGATTTGCATGGGCATGGTATGAGTTCACTTCCTTCGCTTTGCCGAGGTGAATACTCTTTATATTCTACCAGTAAATTGACAAACCGGTTTAGTCAGTTTGGTCAGTTTAGCCAGTTTCACCGGCTTAACCGGCAAAACTGGCTAAACCGGCAAAACTCAGGGATTTTGACAGAGAAGCTTTAAAAAGACTTTTTACTCTTAACATAATTTGCTAAAAAGATTGGGCCATGGAACTTTACACTCAAGCATTCCCATTCACAGCCATTGTCGATCAGGAGCAGATGAAACAGGCCCTGGTTTTGAGCCTGATCAACCCAGACATTGGTGGTGTTCTTATAAGGGGCGAGCGCGGCACCGGCAAATCTACGGCAGTACGCGCCCTTGCCAGCCTTCTACCACCCATATCAGTGGTGGCGGACTGCCACTTTCGCTGTGACCCAAAAGATGCCAGCCTGATGTGCCATGAGTGTCTTCAGCGCTACCGCCAAGGCGAGCAGCTGCCTTCGGTCCAGGAACTAATGAGGGTTGTGGAGCTTCCTCTAGGTGCGACCGAGGAGATGGTGCTGGGAACCTTGAACATTGAGCAGGCTATGCGTCGAGGTGAGAAATCATTTGAACCGGGACTCCTGGCCAAAGCCCATCGTGGCTTTCTCTATGTGGATGAGGTGAATCTGCTTCCAGACCATCTGGTCGATATTTTGCTCGATGCAGCAGCCATGGGAGTAAACCTGGTGGAACGGGAGGGCATATCCTATAGTCATCCGAGTAGGTTCATCTTGGTGGGTACTATGAACCCGGATGAGGGGGAACTACGGCCGCAGTTGCAGGATCGTTTCGCATTGTGCGCTGCTGTGCAGGGCATCCAAGATGAAAATGCTCGAGGCCAGGTGGTGACCAGGCGGCTGACTTTTGAGGAGTCACCCAAAGAATTCGCGCTCCAATGGAAAGAAAAGGAAGGTGCCCTCGCTGACCACATACTTGAGGCAAAGGAAAGAGTGGCCAGAGTCATTCTTCCTGAAAAGCAGATTGCCTTCATTACCCGGTTGGCTGCGGCTGCTCGCACTGATGGTCACAGGGCGGACATTGCCATGGCTAAAGCGGCTAAGGCCATGGCTGCCTACGCAGGGCGCAACGGAGTTACCCAACAAGAAGTCATTGCTGCAGCGCGACTAGTTTTGCCCCACCGTCTACGCTTGGATCCTGCCCAAGAAATTACACCCCTAGAAAAGATCGAGCAAGTCTTAGAGAAGGTCCGTGAAAGTGATGAGGCCGGACCTGAGGAACCAGCCGAGAGGGTAGAGATAAAAAAAAACTGAAAGGGCCAGGTTCATTACTCCTTGACTGGGGAACCCGTTATGACATCGGAAGCACCTTTACTGTGCGGACCCGTGGTCGATCGCCCGTAAAACAGCATTGCTCATCCCGAGGAAAACGATTTCGTCAAATTCCTCAATCTTTCAGTGGGCGCTACATAAAGAGCCGTATACCTCAGGGTCGTCCTCGAAATATTGCCTTTGATGCAAGCCTGCGAGCGGCAGCGGGAAGAAGATCCCAGGATTTGGGGAGCCACGGATTTATTCGGATAACAACTC
>JASFKF010000324.1:0-3689 GCA_050118775.1 Syntrophobacterales bacterium | reverse complement strand
CATTCGCAAGCTGCGAGAGATCCCGCACATAGAGATGATTCGTTTCGGTACCCGCACGCCCATCGTGCTTCCCCATAGAGTTACCCAAGGTCTGATGAAGGTGCTGAGCGGTTATCACAAAGTACCTGTCTGGATAAACACCCAGTGCAATCATGCAAATGAAATCACCGAGCAAACGGCCCAAGCAGTCTACGATCTTCTCTCTTGCGGGGTCAATGTAGGCAATCAGGCCGTGCTGCTAAAGGGGATCAATGACGACGTTGAGTCTTTCAGAAAGTTGCACCAAAAACTCCTTGCCGTTCGGATCCGGCCTTATTATGTCTTTTATTGCGAACCGGCTCCGGGAATCGACCATTTCCGCACCCCAGTGGAGAAAGGAGCCGAACTCATCCGAGACGCACTGCGGGGCCATACCACAGGGTTGGCCCAACCCATGTATGTTATAGCCACTAATATCGGCAAGATTCCTTTGATGCCCGATTACTATTTTGTGGACAAGAATGAGAAAGAATACACCTTGCGTAATTATAAAGGTGAGACAACCACATTGCCAAATATTCCTGAGTAGCCTTTCGGGGTCAGCCCTTGACATTGGACATTTCTCATGTGATTCAAATGGTCAAATCACTCATTCTTTGAGAAATGTCCAATGTCAAGGGCTGACCCCGCTTCACTTTAGCTATTGAGTACTGCCATGGCTTCCTCTAGATAGCACTCAGTGAGGAAAGGTATGCCCGTGACCTTGGCGCACTCCTCAGTAAGCGACATGAGCTCTCTCCGGGTGATGGCTGGCAAGGAGAAACAACGGGCACCAGCCATAAGCTGCTGGAGACCCACCCTGAGCCTGTCAGCGTAGCTGAAAATGCCCACGGCCCCAAGGGGGATGTTCTTCATCTCCTCTTGGCCTACGATATCAGCAACCTGCTCCCAACATACGAAGATCTCTTCCGGGGTGGTCCCGAATTCACTCACCGTCTTGGGCAGCTTGCCCTTCTCAACCCATTTGGCGATGTTCTTGCCCACCATGCCGGGAATCATCAAGGCCCGGCCCATACAAACCGCTTTTGCAAAGGGCGCGCCCAGCGCCAGGGCCTTGAATAAGCCGTCCTCACTGGAAAATCCCCCCGCGAATGCCAGATCGGGAACCCTCTCGCCCTTGTCAGCCAAAATTTTGCTGAACTTATAAGCCATGGAGTGAATATAGAGACTGGGGATGCCCCACTCCTCCATCATGCGCCAGGGAGACATGCCCGTACCTCCGGGGGCTCCATCAATGGTAAGCAGATCAATTTTCGCCTTGGATCCCCATTTGATGGCCATTGCCAGTTCGCGCAATGGGTAAGCGCCTGTTTTGAGCGTGATACGCTTGAAGCCAAGCTTCCTGAGTCGATCAACCTCGGCGTAAAAGTCTTCCTCGTCAATGAACCCCAATCGACTGTGGCGCTCGAATTCCTTGATAGCGCCACTGGCGAAGGCTTTCTGGTGCGTCCGAGAGGAGGGGTCCGGAGTTACAATGTAGCCACGCCTCTGTAGTTCCTGGGCCCTTTCCAGACTGCCAACTTTAATCTCGCCTCCAATGCATTTGGCCCCTTGACCCCACTTGAGCTCTATGTTGTCTAGGCCGTGCTTGTCAATGATGTATTCGGCCACCCCGAGCCTGGTGTCCTCAACGTTCATCTGCACCAGCATTTCGCCGTAACCCAGATGATAGCGGCGGTACTGTTCAATACGCCGGTCCATATCAGGTGCACTAGCTATCTTGCCATCTTTGTTGAGCTCCAATGCCGGGTCAATACCGCAGACGTTTTCCCCGCAAATGAGAGTGACGCCGCTAATAGCCGCGCCCACGGCGAAATGCTCCCAGTTTGCTCGGGCTATTTCTGTGGAACCCAGGGCACCGGTGAATACCGGAACCTTCATCTTCACTTTGGTATCCCAGCCATACTCGGTTTCTGTGCTCACTGAGGGGAAAGTGGCGGTATCCGGGTCGGCAACAATGCCTTCCGGCAACCCCGTGGCTCCCATGGCGTATCCCTGGATGTTGAGATGGGAATAATCAACGGGATAATCCTTGTCCGCCCCCGCCGTCACCTTACCGAAGGGGCCGGGGTAAATCACCTCACGGCCTCGAAAGGTTGACTTAAAGACCTCGCAATTACCGAGGCAACCGTCAGTACAGCGGGAGCAGAGGCCAGACATGGGTACCACTGATTTAGACCTGTTGAATGTTCTGGTTGCGTCATTAGCATTTGGACGTTGCAGGTTCATCTTGATACTCCTCTCTTACAGAATTTATAAAGATTTAGTCCTTACCCCAAGCACATGACTCAGGGGACATAAATAAAAAAGGCGCCACCTTCACGGGGATCTCCCCTGAAGCTGACGCCTTTGTCGAAGTTGAAAAACCGCACGCCCTTGTGCGGTCAATTATCCTTACTTATTTTTGCAGCCTTATTTTTTAGCTGTACTAATGTGTTTTGTCAAGAAGATTCTATAGGGAATAGAGGACAGCGAGAAAGGCAGCAAGATGACGCGGAGATGGGGAGAAACGGAGACACGGCGACAAAGGTAATAGGTCATGGGTTATAGGTTAAAGGTGGGAGACATCCCATAACCCATAAAATGAATTTAGCATTTATATATTTGTGCTCTTCGCGGATAAATAAAAAGGCAGGCACAAGAGGCCCGCGCTACTGATTTCGGATATGAGATGTGAGATGTGGGATTTGGAATTTCGGATTGGGGATTACGGCTTTGGGATGTGAGATGTGGGATTTGGGATTGAGAGTTTCTAAATTACTATTGGATACCGGCTTCCAGCTAATAAGCTTTTGCCTTGGGCCTTGCGCCTTTTTCATTCTGGATACTGACTACCGGCTACAATTCTTCAGATAAAAGCACAGCCTCAGCCACTTCACGCATGGACTTGCGCGAGTCCATGCTCCGCTTTTGAATCCACCGGTGAGCCTCCTCACCCGACATGCTTCTTCGCCGCATGAGAACGTCTTTGGCCCTACCTACCAATTTGCGGGACTCCAATTCCTCTTGGATCACCTTGGTTTTTACCATGAGTTCTGTATTGAAAATCGCCACCGCAGACTGGTTGGCCACTGTGGTGAAGAGATTCTTCTCTGTCTCGGTGAATGCGTGGTCCACTGAAGTATAGCAGTTAATAACCCCGATCACTCGGTCCTTTACAGCCATGGGCACGCTTAGCATGGAAACCAGGCCCATTTTTCTGGCCAACTCTTTTTCTTTAAAGCGCGGCTCTTCCAGGACGTTTTTAACCTCGTAGGGTTTGTTGTGTTGGGCCACATAACCCACCACCCCTTCGCCCAACTTCACAGACCTTTCTTTAATGTAGTCGCTGTCAATTGACTGGGTCGCTCTTATTGTCAGAGCCTTGGCCTTTTCGTCCAAAAGCCAGAGAGAGCAGACTTCTGAGTTCATTACCTTGGCTGTGACTATGACAATGAGCCTGAGGATATCTTCGATGTACTGATCAGAGGTGATGGCCCTGCTTATAAGAGTCAAGGCTTCGATAGATTTTTCGTAGGAGCTAGCGTCCATGGCAGAAATAAAAGTTAGCTAAAATGTCTAAATTGTCTAAAATTCCTAAAATGGCAGAAACGAAACAGAACCTTTAAAGTGAACTAAAGTGCACCGAGGGTTACATGAGCGGTCACAAG
>JASFKF010000323.1:0-3690 GCA_050118775.1 Syntrophobacterales bacterium | reverse complement strand
CTTAAAATCATCTCTGCCCTTTCAGTTATCTCTGCGGTGAAAAAGTACACGGAGGTAGACCGATGGAAAAGACCTGGCACCGGTTTTATGACGAGGGTGTTCCCTTTGAGGTAGATCAACCTAAAGATCCTTTGCCCTTGCAGCTGGAGAGAACTGCTCGAGAGTTTCCTCAGACGACCGCCACTGAGTTTGTAGGGGCGCGACTCACCTACCTTCAATTGGCTGATCAGGTAAGCAGGTTTGCCGCCTCACTGAGCCAGTTGGGGGTGAAGCCCGGAGACCGGGTCGCCATCATGTTACCCAATTGTCCGCAGACCATCATCACCTATTATGCTGTTCTAAGTGTTGGTGGCGTAGCGGTAATGACCAATCCTATGTACGTGGAAAGAGAGATGATCCATCAATTCAACGATGCTGGGGTCAAAGTGTTGGTGGGTCTGGATCATCTCTTTCCCAGGATCGACAAGGTTTGGAAAGAGACCCAAGTGGAGCACCTGGTTATCACCAGTATCAGAGATTACCTCCCCTTTCCTCTCAATCTGCTTTATCCCCTCAAGGCCAAGAAGCAGAACCTCAATATGCAAGTTCCCTACTCTGCTTCCATCCATTCGTTCAAAGGACTGGTGAAGAACAGTCCTGGCAACCAACCCCGACCAGAATTGGCTATGTCTGAGGTGGCCCTGCTCCAGTACACCGGCGGCACCACCGGAGTTGCAAAGGGGGTGATGCTCACTCACAGCAATCTGGCGGTCAACGTGGACCAGATCACTAGTTGGCTGCCGGATATAAGACGTGGCCACGAGCGTTTTCTCTGTGTGGTCCCCATATTTCACGTCCTTGGGATGACCGCGGTTATGAACTGGCCTATCTGCCTTGGCTGCACCATGACCCTGGTACCCCGTTTCGAAATCAAAGATTTTCTCAAGACCATCAGCAAGGCTAAACCGACCGTTGCCATTCTAGTGCCAACCATACTTACCGCCATGGTCAATTACCCCGAAATCTCTAAATACGATCTCTCCTCCATTAACTACGTGGTCAGCGGCTCTGCTCCCCTGCCGGTGGAGATAATGAACCGATTCGAACAACTGACCGGCAGCGTAATCCTGGAGGGCTACGGCCTCACCGAGTCGTCACCCGTAACCCACGTCAATCCGGTCAAGAGTAAACGCAAACCGGGCAGCATCGGTATTGCCCTACCCTCCACCGACTGCCGGATCACGGATATTGAGACCGGGACAGAAGAGCAGCAGGTTGGGCAAACTGGAGAACTGGTAATCAAGGGGCCTCAGGTGATGAAGGGCTATTGGAATATGGACGATGAAACCGCCAAGACCATCAAAGACGGTTGGCTCTACACCGGAGATATTGCCCACATGGATGAAGACGGCTATGTTTTTATCGTGGATCGCAAAAAAGACATGATCATTGCCGGTGGTTTCAATATCTACCCGCGGGACATTGATGAGGTCCTCTACGAACATCCCAAGATTTCCGATGCCGTGACCATTGGTGTTCCAGATGAATACCGGGGAGAGACAGTCAAAGTTTTCGTGGTGGTGAAACCAGGAGAAACCTTGACTGAAGAAGAGGTCATTGCTCATTGCAAAGAAAAGCTTGCCGCTTACAAGGTACCGCGGTTGGTGGAGTTTCGTGAAGAGCTACCCAAAACCATGGTAGGCAAAGTGTTGCGCAAAGAGCTGCGGGCCGAAGAACTGCGCAAGGTGAAGAAAGGTAAGGAGTCTTAAGCCTCCTAGTGAGGCGGCCAGAAAAGAGAGACAAACGGAGAAATCAAATGCTGCTGCATAGCGCATAGCGCTAAGCGCATAGCATCTTATTTTCTCACGCTATGCGCCATGGGCTTTGCGCTATGCATTTTTTGGACTAAACATGCCTATTGTAAAGTTTGAAGGACGAACCATTAACTATTTAACTGGAGTCAACGGGATCGCCCCAGGCAGGCGGAACATAATTTTCGTCCACGGAGCCGGAGGCAACGCATTCGTTTGGCAGAACCAGCGAAGGGGTCTGGATCGGGGAGTGAACACCATCTGTGTAGATCTCCCCGGTCATGGCCAAAGCTCCGGTCCAGGCTATACAAGCATCCCGGAATACAGCCAGTGGCTGCTGCGCTTCATTGATGGCCTGAAATTAACCGGTGTGATTGTTGCTGGGCATTCCATGGGCGGTGGAGTGATTCTTGAGGCAGCTATTGAGCATCCGAAAATGTTGGAGGCGTTGATACTTGTTGGCAGTGGAGCCCGGCTCAGGGTGAGTTCCGAAATATTTCAGAGTTTGGAAGCCGATTTTAAGACCGCGGCAGAACGGCTGGTGCGGAACTGCTATGGCCCGGGAAGCTCCAAGAAGCTGATCAAGTGGGGGTTGGAACACCTGCTAAAGGAGCTTCCGGAAGTGGTTTTGGCTGACTTCCGGGCATGCCATGACTTCGATCGCCTGGATGATCTTGCTCAGATAAAAAAGCCAGCCCTGATAGTCTGCGGTAGTGAAGATAGTATGACTCCACCCAAATATTCCCAGTATCTTGCCGAGAACCTACAGCGAACTACCTTGAGGATTGTTGAAGGGGCGGGCCACATGGCAATGGTGGAAAAGCCTTTTGAGGTAAATGCTTCGATACTGAAGTTTCTCGCAAATCTCTAGAAGTACAGGGGACGTTGGTAGGTTTTGAAGGTTTTCAGCAAGAAAACCTTCAAAACCTACCAACGTCCCCAACGGTTAGTCGTCTTTTTCGGGGGGCTTAACTCTGAGGCCAAAGATGAGAACAAAAACCAGAGCTATTATAAAAAATGGTGCTATGCTCCTCAGCTCTTCGGGGCTGGCATAATTGAGGAAGTGCGTCCACCAACGAGGGACTCTGGGGTCTATCTGCCAGGAAGATTTTACATCGGCAGCGGCAAGTTCGTTACGTCCTATTTTCCAGTAAAGTTTGGCTCTGGTTCTATAAGCATCCGATTTGGCTCGTAGATCTCCTCTGAGTTCGATTGCTTTGTTGGCATCCAGATAGGCTTTCTCATCCTTGGTGGTTAACCGATAAGCTTCCGCCCGGTAGGCATAAGCTTTAAGATTCCCTGGCTCCATATGGATGGCGAGGCTGAAATTATTTATTGCCGGTTCATAGTTTTCACTTTTGAGATAGCCCATACCCAGCATCCAGTAGGCCTCAGCTTTTGCTGGCTCAAGGTCAAGATATTTATTGTAATCTTGAATCACCCTGTCATATTTACCTTGAAAGTAATAAA
The DNA here is from genome assembly GCA_050118775.1 of Syntrophobacterales bacterium. Classification (GTDB taxonomy): domain Bacteria; phylum Desulfobacterota; class Syntrophobacteria; order BM002; family BM002; genus BM002. The sequence continues at coordinate 430 of JASFKF010000323.1, read as the reverse complement.
GTAGACCTCTTTTTTCATAAGCGGCTGCCAGCTTTGGATTCAATTGCAATGCCTTGGTAAAGTGCTCGATTTTCTTGCGAGTACTCGAACCCTTCACTCCGAGATTGTAGTAATCCATGGCATTTTCGCCATGAACGGCGGGCACACAAAGTAAAAAGAATGCTAGAAGAAATAGGGCCGTTTTTTTTATTGCTAGATTCTTGACCTGCCTACGAAGTAACTGTAGATCCTTGAACTTCTGGTTTTACTAAACTCTACCGTCCTTGGCTGCCCCGGGAAGACAGCAGTGGTAGAGAAAAACTATAACAAGTTAGTCGAGAAAAGTACTCATTTTTTTTCAGCTATAAGTGACCATATTAGCAATGTCGCCACTCAGCTCCTGTGGACCTAAGTAATTAATATTACAACTATATAAACAATAAATACTTGC
>JASFKF010000322.1:0-3690 GCA_050118775.1 Syntrophobacterales bacterium | reverse complement strand
TTGGTCGTACTCTTTCAAGCGTCTTGTTATGCCGATCGCCGTGCCGGTGGTGCCAAGAGTCGCTATGACATGAGTAACCTTACCCTCAGTCTGCTCCCAGATTTCTTTGGCGGTCGTGTAATAGTGCGCCTTCCAGTTATCTTCATTATTGAATTGGTCAGGCATGAAATAACGATTGGGAAACTGGCGTGCCAGTTCATAAACCTTCTCTATAGCACCGTCCGTTCCCAGGGCCCCAGGGGTAAGCAAGATCTCGGCACCGAGTGCTTTGAGTATCTTCTGGCGCTCCTGACTGGCAGTCTCAGGCATGGCCAGTGTAATGCTATATCCTTTCACCGCGGCTACCAAGGCCAAACCAATGCCAGTATTTCCACTTGTAGCCTCGATTATGGTTTTTTCAGGAGTAAGCTCTCCTCTGAGCTCCGCCTGCTCGACCATCTGAAGAGCAATGCGATCCTTGATCGAACCACCTGGGTTTCGAGACTCCAGCTTGGCATAAATAGTCACCTTTGGATTTGAATTTAGGCGGTTTACATGAACCAGAGGTGTGTTGCCGATTAGCTGTAGGACACTATCATAAACGTTTACCATCGCTTTATCCTGTCCGAAATATCTTTCACCGTCGTCCACAAACCCTGCCAAAGGATTAAGTGAAGTTGTTGGAAACAATAAAAAACATACTCAATAACAAAATCACATGCAACTACAAAAATGTAATCATATCAGGACAATTTTTTTCCAAATACCCTCTTGCAGAAGTGGGCTGACCTATGCCAGAAACGGTAACAGGAAACAGAGTGTTCCACATTAAATCGCCTAAACGGCTTTCCTTATGCTTCATCAGCTATTATTATAGCCTTGGGCACCGACTAGAGAACGAGGAGATCTATGATGATGGATAGGAAGATTTTCAGCTTGAATTTGTCTGTGGAAGCTACTTCTGCTTACATACTGATCTGCAATTTGGCCGAGAGCGGCACACCAATTACCATTGAGTCGGCGGGAACATTTTGGAATGACACACCCGAGGCACTAGTAAGTGCCCTGGAAGAACTTAAGCGCCACTGGATAATAGTCGAGGCACTGGATGCCAATGAAATGCGGCAATATTACCTCAATGCATCTGACCTCTGGAAAAAACCTCCCAACGCATAGAGCAAAGGGCATGGGGTGGCGAAAGGTCATAGGTCTTGGGTAAAAGGTTATAGATAGGAGGCATCCCATAACCCATAAATAATCGATTTGCCCGGATTTTTCTTTGTACTCTTTGTGGTTTACTCTTGCAGCGAGTGTTCTTTACGGTATATCTGGGCGAGTTCTATGTAATGAGAGGCAGAGTCTCTGGCTCGGGCCAATTCCTTTTCAGTAATCTCTCGAAGAGGTTCAGCAGGCACCCCCATTGCCAGAGTGCGTGGGGGAATGTATTTCCCTTCTGACACTACCGATCCTGCAGCAACTATAGCTTCCCCACCCACGTGACACCCATCCAATAACACAGCTCCCATGCCAATAAGACAACCTTCTTCAACGGTGCAACCATGAATGATAGCCCTGTGTCCTACGGTAATCCGATTACCCACGTTTAGGGGATGGCTCCCACCAGTCACATGCAATATACACTGATCTTGGATATTTGTCTGGGCCCCGATTCGAATGTAGTGCACATCAGCACGAACTATAGTTCCAAACCAAATACTCGACTCCGGGCCGATGACAACATCCCTGATAATTAAAGCGCCAGGAGCCACATACACGCTGGGATCTATTTCCGGCTGAACACCCTTGAATGATAGGTTCATTGACTATCCCGCCCCCTTCTCTTTCAGATCAAGTTTTCGGGCAATCTCCCTGGCGGTTGCCTCCACGAATTTTTGAAACTCATCTTCCAGTAAGGGTTTCCCCGGTGCAGGTAGCCTTACCACTCCCGGGGCTTCAATTAAGGTGGGAAAATTCCTCAATTCATCTCTGGGCACAATTTCATAGGCTCCGTTCAAACTATCGCCAAAATACCTCTCTTGGAACCCGGCAAATTTGAGAGCGTGAGCGGTGGCATCGAGCACCGCAACCTCCTCGTCTGATACAATTCCTTCTTGTCGGGCCCTGAGCAAACCAGCCAAACATTCTCCTCCTTGCGTACAAGCAATATGGCCATTGCGGTTAGCAATTAGCTGGCAGTCCATAATCTCCTGTTCACTTACCTGCACTATAAAGACCCCCGGACTGCCTGGAACCTGTTCGTAAGCTTCGACCAAGCGTATTACCCGAGGCATGGAAACAGGATTACCTATCATGGCCGCTTGGGCCACACTGGGTCTTACTGTGACGGGGCGAAAAATCCGCTTGCTTGGGTCGGCCTCTCGGTAGTACCTGTAAACAGGATCGGCATGCTCCGACTGGACGCCAATAATCTTGGGCGGAGTATCTATCACTCCAAGGTCGAGGAGTTTCAGAAATCCCCCCATAACCGCGGTAATATTACCGGCATTACCAATGGGCACCAGCACCACCTTGTTTGCCAGGTCATAGTCAAAACCCTGAGCTACTTCAAAGGAGTAAGACTCTTGTCCTTGGATGCGCCAGGCGTTTTTTGAATTCAGCAGTGCCACATGGTAGTTATCAGCAAGATGCTCTACCACCTTCATACAGTCGTCAAATACCCCTGGGATTTCGAACACCCGTGCACCGCTTCCCAGAGGCTGAGAGAGTTGTTGGGGCGTGACCTTGTTGTGTGGCAATAAGACCGCTGATTTAACCTTTTTGCTCATGTAGGCAGAGTAGAGAGCTGCGGCAGCTGAAGTGTCTCCTGTGGAGGCACATATGGACAACACCTCGGTCAAATTTTGACTGCGCACAAGATAATTCAAATAGCTCAGAGCACATGCCATTCCCCTATCTTTAAAAGAAGCACTCGGGTTCTGCCCGTCATTTTTAAAATAGAAATCAACTCCCACCCAATCTCGTAGCCCATCGTTTGCCTGAACTACCGGGGTATGACCCTCTCCCAAGTAAATAATGTCTTCCAGCGGGATCACTGGAGCAATTAGCTCGTAGTAGAGGAAAACCCCCTTCATGGCGTGGTGGTTGAGCATCTTCCGGTAGTCAAACAAACGCCGCCAGAAGGATCCGCTGAACTCCTTCAACCTTTCCCATTTGCGATCTTCAATTAAGAGAACGCTTTTGCACTTAGGGCAGGTATAGAGAAGCGATTCAATGGTAAAGATTTCCTCGCACTGTAGGCAGCGATAAATCAAATCACCAGAAGGCTGAGGAAAAAGATGGGGTTGAATATCAGCCGGAAAATCATTAGCTCGCATTCCTTGGCTCCTCAATCTAAAATTAACAATTTTTAATCTTAAATCTAAAATCTCAAATCTGCAATCTACAATCTCTGATAACTACTACTCCACCACCCCTGCAACTACCTGCTATGGCTACCTCACAAACCAATACTGAGGCCAGATCATTAGTAGGCTCTCAGGGTGTAGTTGCTATCACTTTTTGCTTTTGGCTTGAACAAAGGCAAGTAAAAACACTATACTAACTGCTACTCACTAGATTTAATCCCATGGCGGAAGGAGATGCAAGTGATAGATTTGCTGTATATTCGTGATGAAGAAACGCATTCGGACGGGACGGTTATCTTCGATGAAGGAGGATTCAGCGATTGGGTGTATGTAATCATGGAGGGCC
>JASFKF010000321.1:0-3699 GCA_050118775.1 Syntrophobacterales bacterium | reverse complement strand
CCAGACTCCTGTCACCCTCACCTAACTCGATCCGTCTTGGCGGTGGCGTCCACATTAAATCCGAGCGGCTGTCTCGGAATCCAGGCGGCACTGCGGAAGTTCCCCGTATGGCAGTGCCTTGCATTCCAGGCCCTCGAGGATCTCTTGACTTTGTTTGGCCGTCAACCAGAATGGGCTTTTGAGTCCCTTGGGTTCCACCCTGAAGATGGAAGATTTTGCGAGTTGGGCGTTCCTCGGCAACTATTTTTTCCTGCAACATTACAAGCCCCTGCAGTACAGCCTCAGGTCTCGGCGGGCAGCCCGGAATATAAACATCCACCGGCAGTATTTGATCCACTCCCTGAACCACACTGTAGACATCGTACATTCCCCCGCTGTTGGAGCAGGAACCCATGGAGATGACCCATTTGGGTTCCGCCATCTGCTCGTAAAGTCTTAAGACAACCGGTGCAATCTTTTTGAAAACCGTGCCAGAGACTATTAAAAGGTCCGCCTGCCTCGGTGATGGCCGAAGCACCTCTGCTCCGAATCGCGCCAGGTCATACCTGGCGGTGAGGGCAGTTGCTTCCTCGACGAAACAGCAGGAAAGGCCGAAAAACATGGGCCAGAGACTGTACTTGCGCGCCCAGTTAATCAGGATGTCAGACCCCTTCAAGAGGGGGTTGCTCAATCCTCTCTCGACGTTGGCCCCCACTCGAGCCCTCCCTTCCTCCAGATATAAACAAGGCCAAGAAGTAGGACGAAGATAAAGAAGGATATTTGCAGCCAGCCAGCCCAACCCAGCCTGTAGTAGGAAATGGCCCAGGAAAAAATGTAGGCTGCTTCCACATCGAAAATTAGGAAAAAAATGGCGACTAGAAAAAATGGAACGGGGTAACGCAGGCGGGCTGAGCCGGTTGGGATGATGCCGCTTTCATAGGGTCGCAGTTTTTCCGGATTCTCTTTCTTCTCCCCCAGCCAGGAAGCAAAGAAGAGGAGCACTGCTACCAAGCATATTACCATAAGTGCATAGACGGCCAAGCTGAAAAGACCCGGCTCCCAGGGAGATAATGAAGCTCCATTAAGGATTGGCTGCACACGTCCTCCGGAGTGTCACCCCCAAAGTCCTCGTCTTCTTTAGGGTGAGGAAACTACAGGTTAGGAATATTGCTGATGCTTGCTGTATGGCCGCATAGGTTGCCCCAGGATAAAATGGATCTTGGAAAATCCTCTCAGGGGAAACCAAAATGAAACTTATGATAATTAAGAGTGCTAGGGAGTGCAAGCCCTTTTCCTCAGCGCAATCAAGCGGATGGATTGGTCGAACGACCTCCCTGTTCCATGTTTATAAGAACCGCTTATGAGCTCTCAGTCAAGGTCATTTCGTATGGGTTACAGGGCATGGAGCATAGAGCATGGGGAAAAAACAGCTAGCAGCGGGCAGCAAGAATTGTCGTTATTCGTGAATTTTGTCCCTCTGAGCTGCGAACCATGATTTTTGGGCTGAATGGACGACTTCTACGATTTTTACGATTTCTACGGCTTTTGCGAAATGAACGTTTTGAACGATCTATAACCCGTTACCTAGAGCCAAACTCATACATACCTCATTGAATTAGCTGCCGTTTACGTTTAGAATCTATTCTGGACTTTCAGTGACATGCTTTGCCCCCCACAGCAATCTAAAGTTAATTTTGGCATCTAGAGATTAGAGAATCATTTCTAAAGGATGGACTTGCAAGAGCAGATTCAGTTTTCAAATCTCTCTGGTGAGAAATTGGCAGGAACCTTTCACGTCCCCCCAGAAAATTCTCACCGTGGGATCATTCTCGGTCACTGTTTCACCTGCTCGAGACACACTAGGATTCTGCGCGACCTAAGCTTGGCTTTGGTGGAAGAGGGTTTCAAGGTACTACGTTTTGACTTTTCCGGAAATGGTCAGAGCGAGGGTAATTTTTCTGAATCTCTTTATTCTAAACAGGTTGACGATATAAAGACTGCCACCTCATTTATGTCAGCTCGAGGTGTCTCGTGGATTGGGCTGGCCGGTCACAGCATGGGTGCCATGGTCGCTCTCCTCGCAGCATCGAAAATGGACAATATAAAAGCGATTTGCACCCTGGCCGCAAAAGCATCAGCTTTGCAAAGCTTTCACTTTCTCAGGGAAGATCAGATTCAGGCACTGCGGCGCACCGGGCGGGTCAACTTCATTAGCAGGGGACGCAATCTAGAGCTTACCGAGGCTTTTTTTGCAGACGCAGCCCAATATGACCTCTCCTCCATTATGCCGTCTTTACCTCAACCTTTAATGGTGGTCCACGGGGATATGGACGAAATCATTCCGGTGGAAAACGCTTACAGAATTCTCCAGTACAAAAAAGTGAATACTGAACTGACCATCATTTCCGGAGCTGACCATATGTTTAGCCAGGATGAGCATCGTCGAGAAGTTGCCCAAAGAGTTTCACAATGGTTCAAGGGCTTGGCTTCCAAGGATGGATTATAGATTGCGATTTCGGAATGCGGATATGAGATGTGAGATATGTGTTGTTAAAAAAATAGTGTTTATCGCACATCCCACATCTCACATCTTTAGTTTTTTAGACATGTTAGATCGCTTTAGACATTTGACAAGGGTGGAAAAACCATGGCTCTAACCGGTGCTTGGAATACCGAATTCATCGAGGAACAATACAACCTGTGGAAGTCTGATCCAACAAAGGTATCCAGGGATTGGCAGTTTTTCTTTCAGGGCTTCGAGTTGGCCTCTGCCAGAGATTCGGAAGTTGTCCTGGTCTGCGACGAAGATCAGGTCTCGCGACAATCAAATGTGGAGGTATTGACCTATCGGTATCGCGATCTTGGTCACCTGCTGGCTTGTTTGGATCCTCTTGCGGCCTGCCCAACCAATCATCCCCTGCTGAACCCTGCAGCTTTTGGATTAACGGACGATGATATGGAGAGGGAGTTCTATACCAGTCTTTTTCCTGGTAAGAATCTGGCCTCCCTCCGAGAAATCCTCGCAGTTCTCAAGGAAACTTACTGCCGGTCGGTTGGGGTGGAATACATGCATCTACAGGACCCTGCTGAACGGCAGTGGTTGCAGGAGCGCATGGAAGCTAGCAGAAATCGTCCCACACTGGCCAGGGATGAAAAAATAAGGATTCTGAACAAGCTTTACCAGGCCTCCCTTTTCGAGCAATTCTTGCATAAAAAGTACCTCGGGCAGACACGATTTTCCCTGGAGGGAGCTGAGGCCCTTATCCCCATGCTGGACGCATTAATCAACCATATGGCTGAACAGGGTTGTCGAGAAATCACATTGGGGATGGCCCATCGTGGCCGGCTGAATGTTCAGGTCAATGTCCTTGAAAAAACTTACGGGGAGGTTTTCTGCGAGTTTGAAAGCAATTACGATCCCGACACCATATTTGGCGCCGGCGATGTCAAATACCATAATGGCTTTCTGGCTGACCTCAGGACAGCTAACGATCGAGAGATGAGAGTTTTACTCCTCAACAACCCCAGCCACTTGGAGTCTGTCAATCCTGTAGTCGAGGGTTTCGCCCGGGCCCGTCAGGATATATTGGCAGGAGACAAGGAGGAGAAACAAGTACTGCCCTTGCTCATCCACGGTGACGCCGCCTTTGCTGGCCAGGGGGTTGTTGCCGAAACTCTAAATATGTCTCAGTTGGAAGGTTACTCCACCGGTGGTACAGT
>JASFKF010000320.1:0-3709 GCA_050118775.1 Syntrophobacterales bacterium | reverse complement strand
CGAACCGCCCAGGATGCCTCGTAGAAGCCGGTGCTGCCCGAGGTCATGCTTCCGCCTGGTCGCACCACCGGCTGGATGCTGCGCACCCGGAAGGCCAGATCTTCATTACTACCCTGGTACTCTTTCAATCCACCTCCCAGAGATTTCATGGGAATGTCTCCCATAGGGGTCTCACTGGCATAGACCACAATGCGTTCCTGACCGTAGGGTGGAGTCACTTGGAGGCTGAAACGATCCCCAGGTCCGGGGACCTGATAGCGCTGGCCGCCGCGAAATTGATGCGTTTGGCGATAGGCGTTGGGCAGTAGTTGAATGACCTTTCCATTAGAGCTTATATTGACAATACGAGCGTAAAAGTCCCGATTGCCTTCCATATAGATGGTGATGAATTCGTTGTTATTATATGATTTTTTGTCTGTCCAAACCTTGACAGTGAGTGGTGCGGTTGGACTCATGAGAGCCTTCTGCTTTGCTGGTTCAGTAGGTGGCTTAAGGACATAGGTAACCTCGGCCTTTATCCACACATGGTATCGGCTGTTGTTCTCAATACCAAAGTCCTTCTGCTCCAACACCTTGACCATACCCTCGGCGCCGCTCTCGATGAGATCATACTGGAGCTGGTAATTCTCCACTTTTGTCTGGGACTTGATGTGGCTCTCAGCATTTTCCAGAGCTTGACGACGGGCATTGGCAAAGGCCTCCAGGCGAATGTCGCGGATGCTTTTTTCCTCAGAAAGCTGGGCGTAGCCATCCACCTCAACAATGTTGGAGCGGTGCTCCTGATCGGGGGTGACCTCGACGGCCCGCTCGCTACCGGCTAAAGCGGGGAACATTGCTAGAAGCACAATGACTGCAAGGGCAAAGAGCTTTTTTAAAGTTTTTCTTGGCTTCATAAAGTTAAACTCCAGACGGCAAAACAAATCAAAGTAAGTTATTGCAGGGGTTGTTGAATGGGTGAGTTAAGAAATGGTTTAAACGCAATGTTACCGTTAGTTTAGTGCAATATGCAAGAGAATTTTGCCATACGTTACGTGGTAGGGCATAGAGCTATTTGGGATTTCGGATTTCGGATTTGGGAAAGCATAGAGCCTCGAAAGGTAATAGGTCATGGGTGATAGGTTATAGGTAAGAGGCAGCCCATAACCCATTACCTAGGACCCATAACCTATGAATTGACGATTTAAAAGGCTTGAACGCTTTCAACGACTTGAACGGTTTAAAGGATTTGAACTATGTGAACGACTGACAATCCCCTTGTATTATGGACCTTTTTGCGTTTAAATGGATAGCCATTTTTGGGGGCGTGTTCATTTTACTTTCGAGGTACTATAAGACGCGAGTGGGTAGATCCTTCCTGGGACAATCGAGAGGACTGTGCTGATGAAGATTGCTTATTTCACTATGGAAATCGGGCTCAACGAGAGCATTCCAACCTACAGTGGGGGTCTTGGCATTCTTGCCGGTGACCACATCAAATCTGCCGCAGATCTTGGCCTCCCACTTGTGGCGGTAAGCTTGCTCTATAAAAGGGGCTACTTCATGCAAAATATCAGCCCCATGGGTTGGCAAGAAGAGATGTATCCCTATTTCGATCCCCGTGCATTTATGGAGCCCTTGCCGATGAAGATAAGCGTTCCTATGGATGGCCGGGAGGTGAAGGTCGGGGTCTGGAAATACACCTATCATGGGATCAAAGGAAAGGTTCCCATTTATTTTTTGGATGCAGACCTTGAGGACAACACCGCGGACGATAGACTGGTTACCCAGTACCTCTATGGGGGTGACAGTCACACCCGCATTTGCCAGGAGGCAATTCTCGGCATAGGTGGTTACAAAGCGCTAAAAAGATTGGAGGGGGGGATAACCACATACCATATGAACGAAGGCCATTCTGCCTTCTTAACCCTGGCCCTTTATCACGATTTAGATGGTGATGTTGATCGGGTCCGCGAGCACTGTATTTTTACCACCCATACTCCGGTGCCCGCAGGCCATGATGTGTTCAGCTATGATCTAGCGGAGGAAAGCCTTGGAAGTTTTTTGCCTTCTGAGATTCGAGAGTTTGGCGGAAAGGATGGTCTCAACATGACCCGCCTGGCTTTGAATCTCAGCCGCTCCTGCAACGGCGTAAGTGAGCTCCACGGTGAGGTTAGCAGGGAAATGTTTCCAGGTTACGAAATTGGTCACGTAACCAACGGTGTGCATCACCTAACATGGACAGGTCCTGACTATGCCCGGCTATATGATCAATTTTTGCCTGAGTGGCGAAGATCCCCGGAGGTGCTGGAAGGTGCTCTAAACATTCCTGATGAGACTTTGGCTGAGGCTGAACTCTCTGCCAAGCGTAGACTTATTCGCTATGTCAACGCCGACTCCAATGCCGGCTTTACCGAGGAATTTCTCACAGTAGGCTTCGCCCGCAGGGCTGCCGCTTACAAGCGAGCTACCCTGTTTTTTACGGACATGGAGAGATTGCTTAACCTTACACGAAATCGAGTCCAGTTTATTTTTGCTGGTAAGGCTCACCCACAGGACGAGGCCGGTAAAAAAGTCATCCAGGACATAATCCACACTACCCAGAAATACGAAGGGCGGTTCCGCTTGGTATACCTTAAAAACTATAACATGTGGCAGGGCAAGCTTCTGACCCAGGGGGTGGATCTCTGGCTCAATAATCCCAGACGCCCAAGGGAAGCATCCGGCACCAGCGGCATGAAAGTAACCTTTAATGGTGGCATTAATATGAGCGTATTGGATGGCTGGTGGCGTGAAGTCTGCAATAATCGCGTCAACGGCTGGGCCATTGGTGATGATGAGGACGCCTCGGATAAAGATACCGCTGCTGATTTCTATGCTGATCTGGAGGATGCGGTAACTACTTACTACGCCAACCGCCCCCAGTGGATCAAGATGATGAAGGCCTCTATCTCTGACTGTGCTCCAAGGTTCAACACCCAACGCATGGTAAGTGAATATTTGGAGAAGTATTACAGGTAAAGAGGTAAGCTTTCAGCAATCAGCTTTCAGCGAAAGCGAATTGGAAGGGCTGATAGCTGTTAGCTGACCGCTGATCGCTTAGAAGTGGCCAAATGGCCAAATCACCTATCTCACCGGTTTGGCCAAATGACCAAAAATATATGAACCGCATTGATCTCCATACCCACTCAAGTTATTCGGATGGAAGCCTTTCGCCTAGAGAACTAGTTCAGCTAGCCAAAGAGAGAAGATTGAGGGCAATTGCTCTCACCGACCATGACACGGTTGCCGGACTGGAGGAAGCTCTAGAAGCGGGAGATGAACTGGGTGTTGAAGTGGTGCCAGGGGTTGAAATCAGCGCACAGTATCCACCTGGAACCATGCACATCCTGGGCTACTATCTCCATGGTTCCCATCCAGGGCTTCTGGGAGCTCTGAAAAAACTCCAACAGGCAAGGGCTGCCCGTAACCCCAAGATAATTCAAAGGCTACAAGCCCTCGGGCTGGAGATAACCACAAGTGAAGTTCTTGATCTTTCAACCGGACAGGTGGGGCGACCCCACATCGCCAGGGCACTGGTAAACAAGGGGTATGTGTCCAGCATTGACGAGGCCTTTTCACGCTATCTGAAAAAAGGGGCTGTAGCTTACGTAGAAAAGTTTCGCTTCCCGCCGGAGGAGGCCATTGCCATAATCCGCAGGGCAGGTGGGATTGCGGTTCTCGCTCATCCATT
>JASFKF010000319.1:0-3734 GCA_050118775.1 Syntrophobacterales bacterium | reverse complement strand
TGATGCACAGTCTGGTCCTTCCATTTTGACCCTGCCGGTTAATCAAAAATTGGTGGTTTTCGGTGTCTTATTCGACCAATTTTGGCCCTGAAAATGAGGATATTGGGGCTGAAAACAGCTATTTCTGAAACTCTAATCTCAATATTTCAATATCTTAGCTTGGTCCCACCCCAATTGCCCCAATTGCCAATTGCCAAGTTGAAATCAGATGGTATAGCTGGGAAGACCGCAATCTGTCTTCCCGCAGCTAATCCAGCACTGATTGCATCTTAGTCCGCACTGCTTCAAGATTGGTCCCGTCGTAGCGAATGACTCTCGGGTGTTGGAAACCTTCGTTCGCAGGTTGCGCAGGTACCACACCCAGGCCGCTGGCATGATGGTCCAGCCATGCTAAAACAAATTTGGGAGAATCGTCGACCAGAATCCTGCCATAAACGAGGCTTTTATCTTCCGTTACGGTAACTTTCACCGACCTGCCGATGTTCTTATGACACCATTGGACTTTCTCTGACCAAGCCGACGGTGTGTCGTGAGGCCCCATGGTGAGAACCTGAACCTGAAACCCCAGTTCTTGGGCCGCCCGCATGAGGTCGAAGCCAAGCGGCAGCTTCGGAAGGGTCAACCACCAGCCGGTTTGGGCTTTGATCAGATCGAGCCTTGCGCCGAAATATTTAGGTGCTTTGCGATCGTGGAGCGCATACTCCGTCTCGCTCAGCCCCTGAAGCCTTTTCAGATCCCGCCGCATCCTTCCGTCATAATCGGCCAAAGTTCCGTCCAAATCGAAGAGGGCAATATGATGTGTGTTCATAAATGGATCTCCTTTCCAAAATGCCGCACCACTGGAGTGATTCGGCCGGAATTGATGTTTAAAGTATTCTCTGAGGCTGGAACCGCGCTCAGCCACCTCGCGCATGAGCGGATCGGCGAATTCACCGTCGGTGCGCACACTTCAAGCCGGCACGTCTCCAAATAACTTTATCAGCGTGCAGCCAGTTCTGATCCTGAACAAGCGCGCAAGTCTGGCCTGATACTTACTCACCTTTGAACATCGGTTCCCGCTTTTCCAGGAAGGACCGAATGCCTTCGGCATAGTCGTGGCTGTCGTATACCTGTCTTCTCAAACCCTGGATGCGTTCGAAAACATCGGGGGATATGGGGTGGGCACCGGCAAGAAGATTTAACTGCTCCTTGATAACGGAAATGGCAAGCGCAGAGCGGGTCGCCATCCGCTTTGCCAGATCTGTTGTGAACCCCAGGAGTCTATCCGCCGACACCAAATGATTCAGTATGCCGACGCGCTCGGCCCTTTCAGCCGTGATCGGGTCTGCCGAAAAGAACATCTCCTTGGCGATATTCAAACCCAGCCTGCTGATGAAATGCAGAACACCCGAAACATTGTATGGCAGCGCAAGCTTTGCAGGGGTGATCGCAAAAGATGAGGTTTCATCCCCTATGACAATATCGCACGTCATAACGAGATCGCAGGCGCCTCCCCAAACGCTTCCGTGAACCATGGCAATAACCGGCCCGGGATATCTCTGAACCGCTCGGAGCAGCTTTTCCAGGGAGTCACCATAGCCGAGGGGATCCCGACGACCCTCGGGCAACTCCTTGATATCGTGTCCCGCGGACCAGACGGAGCATCCGTCAGGGGCCCTCAAGATTATGGCTGCGATTTTGCGCTTTTTGAAGTCATCGAAAGCTCGAAGAATTTCGTCCACCATTTCACGACTCAAGGCGTTTCTCTTGGCGGGGTTATTGAGGCAGATAAAACCGATACTGTCTGTGACGTCCACATCAATAAACGGCATGCTTAATCCTCCCTAAATCGGATCTGCCCCGCAGACGTATTCGGTCAGTTCGTCTTCGGATTTGGGATGTCCGACGTTGGTGGAGCTCAAAGTCGTTTTATGTTTATCCGCTCCTTAAATCCTTCGACAGGCTCGGGAGAGGATTAGGGTAGATGAGGGGACGATTCAACTGATCACGAAGTGCCTGATATTGGCAAAAGCCTTTCTCAGCTCCATGCGGAAGTCTGGGTGAGCGATGGAGATGAGAGCTTCTCCTCGCTCCCTCAACGTCTTTCCATGCAAGTTCACCGCACCGAATTCGGTTACCACCCAGTGTACATGTCCCCTGGTTGTCACCACCCCGGCACCAGGTTTGAGTTCGGGAACGATCCTCGACACCGTCCCTTTGGCGGCTGTAGCCGGAAGAGCAATAACCGGTTTCCCTTCCTTGGAATGCGACGCGCCGTGGATGAAGTCCATCTGACCGCCAATGCCAGAATAGATCCGATGCCCGAGGGAATCAGCGCAGACCTGTCCGGTAAGATCGATTTCCAAGGCTGAATTGATTGCCACCACCTTGTCATTCTGGCGTATAAGGGCAGTATCATTCGTGCGGTCAGAAGGGTGAAATTCCACAGTAGGGTTGTCATGAACAAAATCAAATAACTTCTTGGAACCGCTGACAAAACTGGTGGTTATTCTATTGGGATGGACCTTTTTGAGGCGATTGGTGATGACGCCCCTCTCGACTAGATCAACCACATGGTCGGAGAACATTTCCGTGTGAACTCCGAGTTCGTGCTTGTCGAATAGGCGACTCAGTACGGCGTCTGGAATGGCCCCAATTCCTGTCTGCAAGGTGGAGCCATCCTCCACAAGGCCGGCAATGATTTCGCCGATACGGGCTTCCACCTCGGTTTCAGGATATCCGTGATGCTCAATCAGTGAGCGATCGGTATGTATGAAGGTGGTGACCCTGTCGAACCGAACAAAGGTGTTGCCGTGAGTGCGGGGCATTTGCTCATTGATCTCGGCAATAATAAGAGGGGCAGAGTCTGCCGCTGCTTTGGCAGAATCAACCGATGTACCCAGTGTACAGAATCCGTGCTGATCTGGAGGAGACAGTTGGACGATCGCTGCATCCAGCTGAATTACACCGGAGGTAAATAATCTGGGAATGTCTGCAAGAAAGATCGGCATAAAATCAGCGCGTCCTTCTTCAATAGGCTTCCGCAACTCCGCCCCCACGAAGAGAGAAGTAGAAAAGAATCTTCCTCTTTGAGCGGAATCCGCAAAGGGAATGTCACCTGAGAGGTGAAGGTGATAGAGGCTGACATCCGCCAAATCCTGCCGTTTGCAGAGCGCAGAGAGCAAGGAAGTAGGAGTGGCTGCTGCGCCGTGAACGAAGACCTTCATTCCCGATTTGATATGCGCCACAGCGTCCTCAGGGCTTACGGCCTTGGCTTTCCAGTCAGGGTCTGCTCTCATTGTTGAACCTCCTCCTTGTCAGCAAGAACGCAGGGAACACCAATTTATCGGTGAGGTGTGATAGGACCACGTTTCCAATCGGCCGGAGTATAGGTAGTCGGCCCTTGGGTGTCAAGGAGTAACCGTGGGGTGTATGAAGTGGTCATGCCAGAATTTTAATATTTAATTCTCAACTCGCCGTAATCGATTACTATATCAGCATCAGATTCCAAAACAATTTCGGAACCAGTGTCAACCACTACGATTTGACAACCGTACCTGCATCTAAAATACCTGGTACCTCCGCTGTATATGGTTGTATAAATCCAGCTTCCGCCTATTGTCCTTCCTTTAACCTTATACGGCTTACCATCAGTGTTGTAGAGAGAGGCAGCACAAATAATATTTGGCCAAGCCATAAGTAATATGACAATAAACACTATCCAATTCTTTCTCACTTTTCTCCTCCAAGTCGTC
>JASFKF010000318.1:0-3740 GCA_050118775.1 Syntrophobacterales bacterium | reverse complement strand
TTTGTCCAGCTTAACGAATCCGGAGCACCTTATAACCGGCAAAACTGACTAAACTGGCCAACGGGCTAAACAAAATAGTGGAACACAAAAGAGCGGACCGGATTGCGGATCTCATTTTGAAGGAGCTAGCCGAGGTGCTTTTGCGCAGGGTGAAAGACCCCCGCCTGGCTGGCATCACCTTGACCAATGTTGAGGTTTCACCGGACCTTCGACATGCCAAGGTATATTACAGTCTATTGGGTGATAATGAGAAAAGAAGTGAAGCAGCTGTGGGTCTGGAAAGTGCAAGAGGATTTGTCAAACGGGAGCTGGGAAAAGGCTTGCATCTGAGGCGAATTCCGGACATCTCATTTTGCTTTGACGCTTCTCTCGAACACGGATCAAACATTGACCGGCTACTTGCTGAGCTCAAGGAATCTGACCATTGATAGCGGCCATTGCCAGAGAGCTGAGAGACAACAAAAGTTTTCTCCTCACTACCCACGTAAATCCAGATGGTGACGCCATTGGCTCCCTAGGGGCTCTTGCCTTGGTACTCGAGGACATGGGCAAAAAGGTGCTGGCCTACTGCCAGGATGAGATACCTGGGTTTCTGCGATTTCTCCCCTATTCAGATCGGATAGTAAAAGAGATCCCGGGTCCCGATCGATTCGATGTGGCGGTGGTTCTGGACTGCGGGGAACTTGACCGGATTGGTAACGCTGCTGAGGTCCTCCAGCATGTGGAGAAAATCATCCATATCGACCACCATAGCTCTAGCGATGATTTCGGCCAGCTGAATCTAGTTCGACCAGAGTGCAGTAGCACAGCGGAAATTCTCTACGATATTATTCAGGCTATCCCCGCGTCTTTGAGCAGGGAAGCAGCAGAGAACATTTACACTGCTATCCTTACCGACACAGGATCTTTTCGTTTCGCCAACACCACGGCAAGAGCTCTGGAAATAGCCGCTGAAATGGTGGCCCTGGGAGTGACGCCGGACAAGATTGCCAGTGAGGTATACGACAGCATGAGCCTTGAGCGCTTGCGATTGTTGGCTAGAAGTCTGCATACACTAACTCTGCGAGCAAATGGGCGCTTGGCCACCATGCAAGTGAGCCAGCGAATGCTGGAAGAGACTAAGACTACTGTCATGGACACCGATGGCTTCGTCAATTATCCGAGAGGTATAAGCACCGCTGAGATGGCCATTTTTTTTAGAGAGATGGATTCGGGCAAGGTGAACGTCAGCTTGAGGTCGCGGGGTAAACTGAATGTCGCCGAATTTGCTCGCAGCTATGACGGCGGGGGCCATCACAATGCGGCAGCATTTCGTGCCGAAGGATCTCTGCCCGAAGTGGTGGAGGAAATTTTAGCAGCGGCAGAAGAATTCATTGCTGGAGGGGCGCAGTGAATTTGAGCCGAAGTTTGCAGCCAAAAGAAAGTGCCTACGGGCAGGCCAAATTCACCGCCAATGGTGTTCTGGTATTAGATAAACCCACAGGTTTGACCTCCCATGATGTGGTGAAAGAGGTGAAAAGAATACTGGGAGCGGCCAAGGTGGGACACAGTGGCACTTTGGATCCCTTTGCCACGGGAGTTCTCATTCTACTGATTAACGGTGCCACAAAGCTCGCTCCCTTTCTCTTAGAACAAGAAAAGACCTATCGTTTCAGTGTTCATTTTGGAGTTGAGACTGATACCCAGGACAGCACCGGCAGGGTGGTGGCTACCCATCCATGTGTAGCCTTGCCGGAGGGGGAAATCAGAAAGGCCTGTGCTGCCTTTGTGGGTGAAATCGAGCAGACGGTGCCCCGCTTTTCAGCCGTCCGTGTCGGCGGAAAAAGACTTTATTGGCTGGCGCGCCAAGGTGTGGATGTGACTCCACCCTGTCGCACAGTGAAGATCAAGAATCTTTACCTCTGCGACTTAAGCTGGCCTGAGGTTACATTTGAGGTCACCTGCTCTAAAGGAACTTACGTGCGAAGCCTAGGAGTGGATCTGGCCTTTCACTTGAACTGCAATGGGCATGTGAGCAAGTTGCGACGCCTCGCAAGTGGAGGATTTGATCTGAAACAGGCCCTGACTTTGGAACAATTCAAACAAATTGTCGAAAAGGGCGAGCTTGGCCAGAGGCTGATCACACCAGCAGAGGCATTGGCTGACTATCCTGAACTGAGAGTTACCTATGGGGCTGCCAACAATATCCGCCAAGGAGGTAGTCTGAACTCCACGGAGTTTATTGAACCTAAATCCAGTCTGGAAGGGCCATACCGGGTCCTGGACCCCGATAATAAGCTGGTGGCCATGGTTGCCAGATCAGGTGAAGCAATCAATGATGGGCACGAAGGGGAAATCACCTTCAAGACTTTAAGGGTTTTTAGGCTAATTTCTTAGGCTAAATCTAGAGTTTTGGGACGAAGGCCCCCTATCTTAGGAAAAATTTTTTGAGGAATGGTGAATAAGCTAAAGGCCGAAACACGAGGAGGTATTGACTGTGGCACTGAATGCTGAAAGGAAAAAGGAAGTAATAGAGGTCTTCAAAACACATGAGACCGATACTGGATCTCCAGAAGTGCAGATAGCTTTGCTCAGTGAGCGCATCAACTATCTCACTGAGCATTTCAAAACTCACAAAAAAGATCATCATTCAAGGAGAGGATTGCTGAAACTGGTAGGGCAGCGTCGCCGTCTCCTAGACTATCTCAAACGTAAAGACATTGATCGCTATCGAGTTGTTATCGAGCGACTGGGTCTTCGTCGCTAATCGAGACAGGAGTCCATTTGTTGTTATTCCGGGAATCTCTTGGCAATCTATCCCAAGAAAGACCCATATGCTTACTAGAAGAATGTTCATTAAATGCGGCCTTGCCAAGAAAGTGAGATTCGCAGAACTCACCATTGATTGATTGGCATTTGGCTGTTGCTAAATAAAGCTGCTGAGGCAAAGGAAACAAAATTATGAAGGAAATAGTTGAAATCGAAGTGGGTGGCCGAAAATTCAGCCTCGAGACCGGGGAGATGGCAAAACAAGCTAGTGGTGCCGTACTCGCCAGCTACGGAGAAACGGTGGTTCTGGTTACCGCGGTTGGTGAGGAAAGGGTACGTGAGGGCATTGATTTTCTGCCGCTAAGCGTGGACTATATGGAAAAGGGCTTTGCCGTGGGTAGGATCCCTGGCGGTTTTTTCCGTCGCGAAATCGGTCGCCCCAGCGAGAGAGAGACCCTGACATCCCGCCTTATTGATCGACCAATCCGGCCCCTTTTTCCGAAAAAATATCGAAAGGAAATCCAGGTAATTGCCACCGTGCTCTCTGCCGATCCTGATAACGACCCGGCGATGGTAGCGATGGTGGGGGCATCCGCGGCATTGGAAATTTCCGACGTACCCTTTCAAGGACCAATAGGGGCTGTAAGGGTGGGGCGGTCCAATGGTGAGTTGGTAATCAACCCCACTGCAGTGCAGTTGGAAATGAGTGACCTTGACGTGGCTGTGGCCGGTAACCGCCAGGGTATCGTCATGGTAGAGGGAAACGCCGAATTTGTCAGTGAAGATGATTTATTGGAGGCACTCTATTTCGCCCACGACGCAATACAGCCTATCCTGGATATGCAGGAGACTCTGAAATCCCGCTGCGGCAAGAGTAAGAAAACATTTGAGCCTCCCGAGGAAGAGCAAGCTCTAGCGGCTAGGGTGGCAGAGCTTTGCCAGCAGAGAATTGAGGAAGCCAACACCACCGCTGAAAAAGAAGCCCGCTATCT
>JASFKF010000317.1:0-3743 GCA_050118775.1 Syntrophobacterales bacterium | reverse complement strand
GGGCGTGGTTGGGCTGGGCAGAGATAGGTGATTTGTCGGGACTATTGGCTGAGGGGAGAAGGAAGGTCGGAGGTTAGAGATCGGAGATCACCAAGTCAAATGGTCGACTTATCAAATCGTTAATTCGTCGATTGGTCAATTGGTCAAAAGCGTTGAAGTCGTAAAAGACCTGGAAATCGTAGAAGGCGTTAAGATCGGAAACGGTGAACACTTCCACTAACTCAGGGCAGACGGTAAACGGTAAACCGTACACAGATTAGCTCATAGTTCATAGGAGGAATAATGAGGTTAGAACTCGCTGTATAGGTGCGATAGGGCGGAGAAGCGTGGTGGCATTTCGACTCGCTCTTGTTCCAAAAATCGTTCAATTGCTCGTGTCGCCACACATTTTGAGTATTGCGACCAGCAGTTTTCCTTGAGGCAGAAGGTCACCCTGGTTCCGAGTTCTTCTCGTATCTCGTGATCAGTGCATGAAAGACATGAGCGGAGGATCATTTTGTTTCTCCGATCTTTGAAATCGTTAAAGGAGTAATGTCGTAAACGGTAAACGGTGAACGGTGAACGGTTTATGACTTTATACGTTATTAGTTATACCTTATACGTAAAAGATCAGTCTGTAACTCATTCTAACTTTAAACTTTGAACTACAGACCTCTATCCTCTACCTCTTACAATAAATGACAGCGCAGCGTAGTGACCTAATGACGCCGAAGGCACATGACTGCCTCTGCATTCTAACCCCGTCTCGCTCGACCTCTCGTCTCGCTGCGCTCGCGCGCAGTTTCGCCAACTCGGTTACTGCTGTCGCCGACGGCTGATATAGCAGTATGACCTGTTAGGTTAAGCAAACTGCCAAAAAGCAGATAACATTACTGTGCTTAAAACGTGTCCAGTGCCCAATAAAATCAAAATTTGATTGATGGTAGGCATCTATTAGTGTTTAACAATGAACGCATTCTTTCAAAATAGGTGAAATTGTCAATATAAAAGTTTTTTTGTTTTAGACTTGCTATGTATTTGTTTATAAGTTGTAATCACGTTGTAAATATATTGTAGATTATTATAGCTATATATATTATTGTTGATTAATTGTAACAAATCTGTAAATAAACTGTAGATATTTTGTTCAAGGTCACATAAAACAGGCCGGTGGTTCAATTTTGAACGAATAAGTCGCGGCTTCGCCGCTTATTGGCTATGGGTGATGGGTCATAGGTGGTAGGTTTTTACTCGTAATCCATTACCCTCCAACTATAACCTGATATTTTTTGCTCGCTGGTCGCGCTTTACTTCGCTAAGAAACCTGATACTGAGAAGGAAGTGTGACTGTTTCGCTGATCAAAGCTTATCCAGGGACAATAAATTAACAGTACAGTTGCTGCTTGAAGAGTGGCCTAGTACTCGAGGAACGGGTGCGCTCATAACCCGGATGTTTCATGAATTGCTGTGACGAGACCACGAAGATGGCGGTGCCACTGGGCAACCGCAGGGTGTCGGATCCGAGGCGTACCTGAGCGGTACGTCGCAGGGTTCGACACCCGAGGACGCCCGGAAGGACGACCATATCCGTGGTCGCAGTAGGCCATTAATGAGACATCCGGGTTAATAAACTTGGAAGGTCTGAGAATGTGTTCAAACCTGAACTTATTTTGCCATTTTAGGTGCATTTGTCAACAGAGACTTGCACAGAATTTATCTTTTTTTAATTTATGAGGACAGCCTGTTGATAAATATTTGGCCTTTACCTTGTTGGGCCCAGTAACGGTCGAAATTAGACGAAGTGTTTATTGCTGAAGTTCATTATTAACGTATGGATTTTTGGTAGGCGTAGAGAACGTAGAAATCGTAAAAAGTGAAGGGTAAATGGTGAACGGTATTATTTGTTATTCGTTATACGCAAAAGATCAAACTATAACTCACTTGTCTACGACCTCTGACCTCTGCCCCCGTCTCGCTGCCTACCCTCTCTCGCCCTTCTCGCTTTCTCGCTTGCTTCGCAATGCGTACCGCTTACCTATGCGACGAATCGACCAATTGACTAATCCACCTCCTGCCGCTATGTTGAACTTTGTGGTTCGATTGATTAAAAAACTTAATATGGCCTGCCATTTGCAGGTTTGCCAGCAGCAAACATATCAAGATTTTCTTGACATGGGAGATCCATAGCGTCTGGTAAATATGGCAATTCGAATAAAACTATAGGCGAGGTTCGAATGAAACGAGCACTTGTAACCGGCATCACAGGACAAGACGGCAGCTATTTAGCCGAATTGCTGCTTAAAAAAGGCTATGAGGTCCACGGGATTATTCGGCGGGCCAGCACCTTCAACACTGATCGAATCGATCACATCTATCAAGACCCACACTTTCCCGACGCTCGGCTATATTTACATTATGGAGATTTGTCAGTATCCGGCCAAATGAATGACCTGATCTACAATATACAGCCGGAAGAGATTTATCACCTAGGGGCTCAAAGTCACGTGCGCGTTAGCTTCGACATGCCAGAATACACTGGTGACGTCACCGGTATTGGAACGGTTCGCTTATTGGAAGCAATCAGAAAAACTGGGGTGAAGACGAGATTCTATCAGGCATCATCCAGCGAAATGTATGGCAGTGCTCCAGCCCCGCAGAACGAAGAGACAGTTTTTAAGCCCCGCAGCCCTTATGCTGCTGCAAAGCTCTATGCCTACTGGTTAGCCCGTAACTATCGCGAAGGCTATAACTTCTTTACCAGCAACGGCATTCTCTTTAATCACGAGTCCCCCCGGCGGGGTGCGACATTCGTCACCCGAAAGATAACAAGAGCCGTCGCACGTATCAGATTTGGCCTCCAAAGTAAATTGTATCTCGGCAATCTCGAAGCGAGGCGGGATTGGGGATACGCTCCTGAGTTCGTGGAGGCCATGTGGCTGATGCTGCAGCAGGACAGCGCAGATGATTTCGTAATCGGTACCGGCGAGTCTCACTCTGTCCGAGAGTTTTGCGAACTTGCCTTTGCAGAAGCTGGTATCGATTTAGAGTGGCGTGGTACAGGGACTGAGGAAGTAGGCCTTATCAAGTCGATCACAACAGATATTCCTTGTTTTCGATCCGAAGTAAAACCGGACTTGTCCGGCGAAGTTTTAATGGAAACTGATGCATCTCTATTGAAGCCAAGCCCAGATACCATTACCATGCTACATCCTCACACAGGTGATGAAGTGGTTGCCATCGACACCCGTTACTTCCGCCCAACAGAAGTCGAATCCCTTCGTGCTGATCCCTCTAAGGCTAAGAAAGAGCTAGGCTGGGAACCCAAAGTTACCTTCAACCAACTCGTGCGCATTATGGTAGCAGCCGACATCAAGGCTCTCGAACAACTGAGTCAGTGTCAGGACGTTATTAGGAAGCTAGTGAATCACGCCAATGAGGCGTGATCAAGTTATACGTTATACGTTATTAGTTATACGGTATGAGTCTTTAACTTGAAGAGGTTAAGGTGCAAGCTGATAAGAAGAGTTTTAGGAGTTTTGAAGAGATGGAATGTTGGAAAGCCTGTAGGGATGTCAGACGGGAGAGGACAGACGACAGAGACAGAGGTCGGAATTTCGAATTGCGCATTGCGGATTTCAAACTTGGGATGTGAGATGTGAAATACCGTTTACCGTTTACGATTTGACGATTTGACTACACTGCTATGGATAAAAGGGCAAAAATATACATAGCTGGTCACACGGGGCTGGTTGGCTCTGCCTTGC
>JASFKF010000316.1:0-3758 GCA_050118775.1 Syntrophobacterales bacterium | reverse complement strand
GCTTTATCCGCTTAAGTATGGGACAGCCAGTTCAGAAAAATCTTGAAACGAAAGCGACTCCAGCTCCACATTGCCCTTTACGCTTGGCAGGGTGGCGAAGGGAAAGAAGTCTGCTTGGACTCTTAACTTTGCCTCATTAATTCTTCCCTCAAAATCCAGTTGGGCTGCTTGCTCCTTGTCCCAACTTCTCAGCCTGCTCATGGTAGCTTTCTCTATGGTGAGCCTCACTTTCATAGCGCCCAGCACGTGCTCAACCCGGCTGTTGAGGATTTCAATCTGCTTCAGACTGAATCCCCAAGTTGATTCCGTTGGCTGCTCAGCAACCGTTTCCGCCGCCACCAAGGCCATACCGCCAATGCGCCAGTGCCCTTTGTCATCATGATCGACAATTACAGTGGTATCCTTAATGCTGAGCTTTTCTATATGAGCCGTTTTGGTAAAAAATGGTCGCCAGTGGAGAATCAAAGTTGCCTCCGGTACGTGAAGGACTTGCGCGTCCGCTATAGTTGTCTTCACGTCCCGTAAGACTAGTTTGCCGGTGAAGGGGTTAAAGTCCACGTCTTCCACACTGGCAACATCGAGCCCGTGTGACAGCAACCACTGCTCCGCCGCGTAGTCTATTCCGTATGGCATGGCCGTGAGTATTGTCGCTGCCAGAAGCGGGATGGCAAGGAAGGTAATCCAGTACCACTTGCTCCTAACAATTTGTCCGAGGACGTTTATTTTTGGGGTCTTTTGCTCTTCCATATTTGTTTCCAAAGCATTTACTCTCTGGGCCTAACGAGCTGTTTCGTTGTATTGCAACATACAGTAGAAGTAGTCTAAACTAGCTTTTGGCCTGGCATAGCAAATTTATCCTAAACTTTGAAACCGGGCGAATATACTTAATCTCAAATCCAAAAGCAACCCAAATAGAATAATCGTAGAAAAATGAAAATATTTTAGAAAAGTTCAGTCATAAAATAAATATTGGGGGCAATACTGCCGAGTGTAAACTAAATATAGCGCGCCAAGATGTGAACTTCCGGTAAATTCAAGATATGTAATAAGCGTTTTATCTTTCGTCCCGCAGTGAGGGGATGCGTGTCGATCTTAGCTATTGATCTTCATGACTGGGGATTGATGTTTACGAAGGTGGGATGATGGATAAAACGATCATGAACTAAGCCGCGGTTGTAGAGTTTTTGGATACTGATATATGGGGATTGTAAGTTGCAGTTTGAGTGATTGATAGGAGGTGAGGCGAAGGAGTGTCGGCTTCCACGTGGAGATCTGAGCAGCAATTTAGGGGCATTTCAGGGGGTGAGATGTTTTTTGTATTGACCATGGTGTCTTCATCTGTGCGATCTGCCAGAGTTAGAGCACACCTTTACTGTGCCATTCAGCAGAGCCGAAGGTAATGAGATCTACGGCAAGATTACTTCACTGCCTCTTCGAAGAAGGGAAGTTCATCCCAATCAACCGACCAACGAATACAGCAGGTCTTTGGCCTTAAGCAGCCGATCTGGATAACGCAGGCGGTCGAATGAGCTGCTTTGGGCTCAGGCCGGTATAGATAGGTATTTCTGCGACGAGTTGCATCGTTCCTTTTTTACAGCAGGGACAGGTGGTGATATCGATCCCGGTGAGCTCGCGTATCATTTCCTCCATCGATTGTTCGACAGCCTTGTCCTTTTGTGGTGGAAGGTCAAGGAGGCGTCGGAGTTTTGCCAGATTTGCGGTTTTGTTTCGGTTGGCAAGAAAGCCAAAGTGGCGCACTCTTACAAAACCTTGTGGCAGAGCATGCAGGAGGAAGCGTCTGATAAACTCAACCGCATCAATGGTGATAGTATCGATTTTGTTTGTTTTGCGATTTTTGTAGGTTAAGGTGACCAGGCCATCTTTCAGTGAGATGATGCGCTGGTTGGAGATGGCCACTCGATGGGTGTAGCGGCCGAGATATTCAAGGACGAATTCAGGACGGGTTATGGGTTTCTGAACGCTGACCACCCAGTTGTGTAAGAAGAGGTTGTTTGTGAATTGCTTGAATTTCTCCGGCCTTTCATAGGGGGCACAGATGCCGGGCAACGTTAAGCTGCCGCTTTGATAAGCTTGGCTCATATACTCCATGAATTTGCCTCTGAAGACCAACCCTAAGGCCTCTTCATTGAACAAGTAGCCATGTGTACATGGCTTGAAGTCCTTGCCATCCTCTGTGATTGCGCCACCGGCAATGAGGCAATGCAGATGAAAATGGGCATTGAGGCGCTGGTCCCAGCTGTGCAAGATGGCGATGAATCCCAGTTTGCCTCCAAGCCCATTTTTGGGATGATGACCGAATGTCAGCAAGGTCTCGGCCACTGATTTGAACAAGATATCGAGCATGACCTTCTTGTTAGAAACAATAATGGGGTTAAGCTCGTGAGGCAGGGTAAAGACGGTATGGAAATAGGTAAGGGGCAGAAGCTCTTGTTTTCTTGCCTTGAGCCATCTCTCCCGGGGCATATTCTGGCATGTGGGGCAGTGGCGGTTTCTGCATGAGTTATAGACAACCCGTTCGGCCTCACACTGATCGCACTTATCAATGTGACCACCGAGATAAGCTGTCCTGCAACTGAGCACGTCATAGACGATTTTGTAGTGTTGTCCTTGCAGAGGATATTTTCTCTGGTAATCCTCAATATGCTCCCGGAAGATATGGGCGATGTCGATCTTATGGTTTTCCATACAGGTGACGTTGCACTTAGGTGGTTGACTCATCGTTACCCTCCTTCTCGGCTTCGCTCTCAGGATCAAACAGATCAAGTGGGCTTCTGATGGTAGAGAGTGTTTGCTTGCTTACATGCAGGTAGATCATTGTGGTGGACAGTGACCTGTGGCCCATGAGTACCTGTATTTTGCGAATATCATAGCCTGCCTCCAAAAGATGGGTGGCAAAGCAGTGGCGCAGCGTGTGTGGTCCGGAGCCTTTGGTAACCCTGGCTTTCTTTCTGGCCTTCTCGTAGAGCCGGTAGGCGCTGTGATAACACAACGTATCTCCAGTGTGAGAGGAGGGAAAGAGCCATTTCTTTGGGCGAAAGCTCTGGTAGTAGTGGCGGAGCTCTTCGAGAAACCTTTTGGAAAGAAGGCTGTAGCGCTCTTTGCCACCTTTGCCGTTTTCAACCTTGATAAGCATCCTGGTGCTGTCAATATCTTCAGCTCTCAAGGCAAGAGCCTCACTCACTCGCAGCCCGGCTGAATAGATTGCCATCAAAAGAACTCGGTGCTTCATGTTGTTGGTTGCATGGATAATGCGCCAAACCTGCTCTGGGCTTATTACGGTTGGCAGCTTTTTGGGCTTTATAAGAAAGTCAAATCCGGGAGGTGTCTCCTGATCACAAACAACGTTGTGGTAGAAAAACCGCAACCCACACACGACCACGCTACGACTGGTTGAGGCATTTCCTTTTTCCTTCTGCAGGTACAGCAGATAATCCTCGATCATCTCCTTGGTGATCGTATCCGGCGATTGCTTGTAATGGTTGGCAAGCCCAGAGACCACCCTCAAATAGGACCGTTTAGTGTTTTCTGAAAAGTTCTTCAGCTCCATTGCCCTGATCATTTTTTGCCGTAACTCACTCATGACATACCTCCTCTGTTAGTGGTGAGAATACAAGAAGGTATACTACGTGCTCAAAAAACAGGGGAAAGATCCAATGGAGAGAAAACAAAGAATTTTCTCAGGTAGGAAGATAAAGATAGGGACTGCCGCGAAGCGGTTTAGTTCATGATCAGTAAAT
>JASFKF010000315.1:0-3761 GCA_050118775.1 Syntrophobacterales bacterium | reverse complement strand
GGGAAGACAAGAAACCCTGACGTCCACAAGGCGCTCGCCTATCTTAACCTCCATGCGACCGTCTTGAGGTAGTCGCTTTTCGGCAATGTCCAGCCGAGCCATTACCTTTATTCGCGAAACTATAGCCGCATGTAATCTGCGGGGCGGGCTGAGCACGTTGTGCAGTACTCCATCCAAACGGAAGCGCACCTGCAAGTGCTGCTGATAGGGCTCGATATGGATATCGCTGGCCTGACTTTTAACAGCCTGGCCAAAAACATGATTGACCAGCTTGATTATGGGTGCCTCACTAGTCTCATCTAGTAGGTCCCCGCCCTCTTCCAACTCAGTAAAAAGGTGATGACTCTCATCCCCCTGGTCCATGTCCTGGATGATTTGCTCAGCAGTATCGTTGGCCTGACCATAGGTTCGATTGATGGCGGAGACTATCTCTCGGGCCGGCACCAGAACTGGTTTGATCTCATCAGCGCCGTATAAAATTCGGAGATCGTCCAAGACCTCTAAGTCTAACGGATCATTTACCGCCATCCGCAAGGTACCCTGTTCAGTCTGAAATGGAAAAATCAGGTGCTTCTTCAGATATTGAATGGGCAGTTTTTCAACTAGGTCAAAGCGGAGTTCCTTATCATCAATACTCTCCATCACCTCCAAGTCAAGTTGGAGGGACAGGGCTTCAAGGAGTTCTCGTTCGGTGATCTTCTTTTGCTGGACGAGAATTTGCCCCAGCTTTTCGCCGTTTTCTGCCTGGGCTGCCAAGCCATCCTCCAAACCCTCTGGAGTAATCCAGCCCTGCTCCACCAGCACATCACCCAGTTTAGGTAGTATATTCATATTTCTCTAACTCTTCGTTCTTTGCTCTAAGCCCCATGCTCCATGCCCTCTGCCTACTGCTCGCTATCCTCTGCTGGCTGCTCGTTACTTTCTGCCGGCATCTCCACAGAATCTTCAGCCGGAACATAACCCTCTTTGACCTTTTCCATCAGCTTCGACTTCCTCAGATAGATCTCATCTGCCTCCTCAGGGGCGGCCACAATGTAAGGGGTCAGAAAGATGAGCAGATTGGTTCGTGTAGTGCTCCGGGTCTCAGACTTGAACAGCCAGCCCAGTATGGGAATATCGCCCAGGCACGGCACCTTTGTAGTCGAGACATCTACGTTGTCGCCCACGAGTCCGGCGATTACCACCGTCTGTCCATCTCGCACTTGCACGTTGGTCTCGGCAGTTCGTTTGGTGGTGGTGGGCGCCAACACAACTTGAGTGGGACTAAGTTGGGTGGTTTCGCTCACCACCCGACTTATTTCCTCGAAGATCTTAAGCTTGACAAAACGCCTTTCATTAATCTGCGGGGTAACCTTGAGAGTCACACCCACATCCCTGTATTCGAAACTCTGGATAGCCCTGTCCGTGACTGCCGTACCCTCGTCTACCCTGGTGCTGAAGGGGATATTCTCTGCCACCACAACGCTGGCCTCTTCGTTGTCCAAGGTCATAAGCTGGGGGGTGGCGATAACATTGAAGTTATTGTCCGTATGGGCGGCAGTTATGAGGGCAGCCAAATTGCTAAAAGTAATACCTCCAATGGTAACGGGAAATGACACCACTCCCGCAGTGAGACCAGCTGGAAGGGCCAGATTCCCTGTTTGGTCCAAAACAGATACACCGCTGGTTCTGGATCCGCCAAAGGCCACTCCATCGTCGGCGCCTAAAGGCAAATTCGTTTCATCGGCCACAGCCCAATCAACCCCTACAGATATTTGTAGGGTGGCTCTGACCTCCATAATGAGCGCTTCAACGTAGACTTGCTTCCTGGGGATGTCAAGCTGTTGGATAATGGGCTCGAGGACCTGATATTCTTCCGGCTTGGCCGTGATCACCAGGGCGTTGGTGGCCTTGTCTGCCACGATCTTCACATCGGTTGAAATGACAGGTTGTTCACCTTTAGCTTGAGGCTTGGAGGGCAGACCGGTGAGCACCTTGGCCAACTCTTCCGCCTGGGCGTTTTCCAGGTAAACAACCTGGATGTTTCCAGCACCCTTGGGAGTTGGTTGATCCAGTGTCTTAACCAGGGCTTTGATCATTTGAGTGTTCTGGCGGTCGGCCAGGATAATGAGCATGTTGATCCTCTCGTAGGAGAGAATTTTGAGAGGCGGCCCGGCCCTCCTTCCCCTCACCTGTTTTTGCTTCGTTTCCAGTAGTCCGGAAACTGTCGTGGACAGGCTCTCGGAACTGGCGTATTCCAGGGGGACCACGGTTATGGTAGCCTCCTTGAACTCTACGTCTATCTCCTCAACAATACTGAGCAATCTTTGAATGTTCGATTGAAAGTCGGTGATTATCAGGATATCCGTGGGGTCATAGGCAATTACCACCCCCTGTTTCGAAACCAGTGGCGCCAGTAGTTTTCTTACTTCCTGGGCCTCTGCATGCAGCAGCGGAATGATCTGAGTTATAATGCGGTCGTCGGGCCGGGGAACAAAAAGCGGCGCCCTGCGCAGTTCCACACTCTTTTGCCTGGCTTCCACTGAAGGCACCACCTTTATAACTTTGCCGGCCGGCACAGTAGTAAAACCGTTCACCTCTAGGACCGACTCAAACACCTTGTAGGCCTCTTCCACAGAGATTTTACTGGGAGAGAGAACTGTCACCTTACCCCTGACCTTGTCGTCAATCACAAAGTTTTTACCGGTCAGTTCGCTGATGAATTTGATGAAGACTTTGATATCAACCTGGTCGAAATCCATGCTGATGGTCTTGTTTGAACCTCCTCGGGTGTCAGCCCGCTCCCCTGTCTGGCCATACACCATACTCGCAAGACAAAAAAACATCACAAGAATCAATAACCACCTGAATCTATGAAAAAATTTTTTGGGCATCTGATTTCTCCAGGCCGGCTCAGGGGCAGATCCGTTCGGTTCACTTATGCAAGCAACTTTCAGGACCAAGGAATTTAAATGCGTTCTGTATTTTCTCCTGGATTCTGGATTCTGACTCCTGACTCCTCGTAATTTACTCAACCGTATACTGCAACTTCTGCGTGCGCCGGCCCCGTTTTATATCCAAGTCAATGGCGCCACCTTCCATAAGACTCTCATATAACTCGATCGCCTGGTCCGGGGTGGTTATGCTTTCACCGTTAACCCCTTGAATCACATCACCATTTCTCAATCCCATCTTGGAAAACAGGCTGCCCGGCTTGATGTTGCTCACCAGAAAACCCGCAGGATTTCTGCCCTCCATAAAAGGTCGAATGCGCACCTGCTGCATCAACTCGTTTAAATCTGCCATCTGGGATTCCAGTTCCTCACGGTCCAGCTGAATAGAACTAGTATTTGACGGCGTCGGTCGCCCTCGAGTTGGACGCGTTGGGGCCGAAGATCTTTCTGTGCTCTCCTCCGGCAGCATGGTCAGCACCTCATCCCGTCTGCCGGTATTGATAATGACATTATGCCGGAGAATTCTTTTGATCCGCGTGTTTTTTACCTCATCCCCTTCACGGTAAACTTCCTGTTTGCGGCTGGTTAGATCCTCGATAATTGCCGAACTCTCTTCTGGTTTGTTGGCTACCACCGTGCCCACCAATTTAAGTCCAAGGCTTTTCACTGCTACTGGCATCCCTTCAATATCAACCTTTTCAGCTTGAACCTCGGAGAGACCTTGCGAACTACCGCCAAAAAGATTTCGCTCTGTAATAATTGCGTAGTCTTGCAACGGTTTTAGCTCCGCTGCAACCTTTTTGCTCACCCTGATTGCTTCTCTTTCCT
>JASFKF010000314.1:0-3786 GCA_050118775.1 Syntrophobacterales bacterium | reverse complement strand
CTGTTGCATGTAAATAGTTGGGATGTAATGGACTTTGCATTGCAATATCCTCTCTGGGTTTTGTAGAATTTCTTAAGCAATTAGACACACTCGAACAGCAGAACCAAAAACCGTAGAATGATGAAGAGATCACTTCGATTTTCGAAATTCCTTATTCGATATTCTGCGGTTTAAGGGAGTTTGCGGTAGAGAAAGTCTGTTAGAAAGATCAGTAACATCGCAGCCAGGAGTCTGCTCCTACAGAACCAGCTCAGGTGATTCATGTAGGAGCAAGCTTCGCTTGCGAAAGAGATTCTTTTGTTAGAAATTGTAAGGGGAGCATTTACCACAAAGATCACCAAGGAAAAACAATAGTAATTCTTTGTGTTCTTGCTGCTCTTTGTGGTGAACTACAATAACCGGACAGGGAAATTTTCTGGAAAGACAAATCGCAATGAACCGCTTTCAGATGAGTTTGAGAACCAAGGTGGTCCTAAGCCTCACTTTTTTGATGGCCTCAGCCATGCTGCTAATCGGCATGGTCATGCTTAAGGTGAATCAGAGAGATCTGGTCCGGGCCAAGGTCGAACAGGGATTGGTACTCAATACGGCAGTGGAGCGGTTACTTATGACCTCCCATGAGGGAAAGATTGACCTGGTCAAGGGCAGTTCGCGACTGGCAGGTCTCCAGACCGGAAACCTGGAAAACATGGCCCCTTGGAAGATCACCGTTGCCGACCAGGATGGCCTAGTGGTTTATTCAGACGATAGGATAGAAAAGGCAGGTGAACAGCCATCGGCAAGATTGAAGCGGATAATAAAACTTGGGGTGGAGTCTGTCTCTTTCTCCCCAACCGGTAGGTCCTTTTGGCCGCGGCTGCCTGAAAAAGTGGTACTTGCTTCCCCCCTCTTCCAGGACAGGAAAGTCATAGGAGCACTCCAATTGGAGGCAAAGTTGGCCGATGTACGCCAGAGTCTGGCAGGTTCTCAGAAGCTCCTATTATTTTACATAGTGCTGGATATTCTAGTTCTGGTAGCTTTTGGTGCCTATGTCTTCTCCAAACTGGTGGTCAAGCCGGTGCAAAAGTTGGTACAGACCGCTGAGAGCTTCCAGGAGGGAGACATCATTCCTGACGTGAGTGCAGGGGAGCAAAACGAGTTGGGCAAGCTTTCCCAGGCGCTCAACGCCATGCTGCAGAGGCTGGCGGAAAACAAAGAAGAACTTCACCAACACATTACTTCTCTGGAACAGGCGAACCTGGAACTGCAAAGGGCCCAGCAGGAAGTAATATTTAGTGAGAAGCTTGCCTCTGTTGGGCGGTTGGCCGCAGGTATCGCCCACGAGATCGGAAACCCCATCGGTATTGTGCTGGGTTACTTGGAGTTATTGCAAAGGAAAGACACTGACGAAAGTGAGCGGTTGGAGCTTGTTGGCCGCATGGCTACAGAGATTCAGCGTGTTAACCAGACCATTAGACAACTGCTGGATTTTTCCCGGCCGAGCTCGAGCGAGAGAGAAGCAATTTCTGTCCATCCCCTAATCAAGGAGATCCTGGACGTTCTGGACCATCAGCTTAGGCAAAAAGACATAGAGGTTGTCCTTGAACTCGAGGCCCAAGCAGATGTAGTATTCGCCAATGCTGACCAAATAAAGCAGGTATTTCTCAACCTCATGGTGAACGCCGCAGATGCCATGGAGGGTAACAGTGACAGACCACAGGGTGGTGAACTCCATGTGAGAACCCGAGCTTTTGTGGACGGGAGTCTGATTAGAGGAAAATCCGGTGCTCAGCCCCGCCGGCGCAGCACGGATCCTGCCACAGCCGATTACAGCCACCTTCGGAGAAGTCGTGGTACTAACAGGGAACGCTGGCTCCAAATCCAATTCGCCGATACCGGAGTCGGCATTCCCAAAGAAAACCAAAAAAGAGTTTTTGATCCTTTTTATACAACTAAGGAGGTTGGCAAAGGCACCGGCTTGGGTCTGTCGGTGAGCATTCAAATAATTGAAACTATAGGGGGACGAATGGATCTGTCCAGCAATCCCGGGGAAGAGACCAGGGTCACTATCCAGTTGCCCCTTTTTGACGAGGATGCCGAAAAAGGTGCACCAGGCGAGCAGGAAAAGATTGATACGGAGAGACGGAGATAAGGCAGAACTTCGAATTTCGAATTGCGAAACCGGGAACCCGCCCGAAGGGTGGGAGTCCGAAGGACAATTTCGAAATTTTAACTCTATGCTCTATGCCCTATGCTTTTTCACAACGGACCACGGACAACTGACATTCTCTTTGGGTACTTTGTGGTGAAAACCTGGAACGGACGGAGGGGATCGCAGCCAGGAGGCTGCTCCTACAGGACTGGATTAAGTGATTCATGTAGGAGCAAGCTCTGCTTGCGATAGAGATTCTAGGGTGTACTGAGATGGAAGAAAAGCGAATTCTCGTCATAGACGATGAAGAAAACATGCGCCACATGCTGGCTGTGCTTTTAGAGAAAGAGGGCTATCAGGTGGACAGTGCTGCTAACGGTAAGGAAGGTCTCGAATTATCCCTGGAAAGTTTTTACGACATAATCCTCTGCGATCTGAAAATGCCGGTTATGGATGGGATGGCATATCTGCAAAACTTTCAAGATAGTGGGCAGGAATCTACCGTAATTGTGATGTCAGCCTATGGAACTTTGGATACGGCAATCGAGGCCATGAAACTGGGGGCTTATGATTACGTTTCCAAGCCCTTCAAAGCAGATGAAATTCTTCTCACCCTGAGAAAGGCTGAGGAACGCGAGCGGCTGCGAAAAGAGAACCGGCTGCTACAGCAGTCAATGCGGGAGCGCTACAGCTTTGCCCAGATGATTGGCCCCAGCCCGGCAATGCAGGAAATCTTTGCTACCATTGAAAAGGTGGCAGATTATAAGACTTCAGTTCTAATTACCGGAGAGAGTGGCACCGGCAAAGAGCTCATCGCCCGGGCTATACATTACAACAGTTCGCGGGCAGACAAGCCGTTGGTTACGGTCAACTGTGGTGCAATTCCCGAGACCCTGTTGGAAAGTGAGCTTTTCGGCCACAAGAAGGGCGCCTTCACTGATGCAATCAGAGACAAGAAGGGTATGTTTCAAGAAGCCCATGGCGGTTCAATCTTGCTGGATGAAATCGGAGAGTTGCCTCGCCAACTCCAAGTGAAGCTTCTCAGGACATTGCAGGAAGAAGAAATTAAGCGGGTGGGGGATAACCTGTCCATCAAAATAGATATCCGGGTTATGGCGGCTACCACCAGAGACTTGGCAGAGGAGGTGAAGGGTGGTCGTTTTCGAGATGATCTCTATTATCGCATTAATGTTCTCCACATAGGGGTACCACCTCTGCGTGAACGCCAAGAGGATATCCCATTGCTAATTCAGCACTTCATTGATAAAACGAGCAAGCGGCTGAACTCGGGGGTGAGCGGAGTCAGTCCTGCTGCTGGAAGGGCCCTGCAAGCCTACTCGTGGCCGGGCAACGTGCGGGAGTTGGAAAACATCATCGAACGGGCCATGGTTATGGCTAACGGTTCTACTATCGGGCGAGAGGATCTACCCTCTTACCTACAGCCCCAGGAAGAAACGGTAGAGTACTTCACTGATGATGAAAACCTCTCTATAAAAGAGGCCAGTCGAAAGCTGGAAAAAGTGCTCATTCGCAAGGCCCTTGAAAAAACTGACGGTAACCGGACTCAAGCCGCAAAAATACTGGAAATCAGCCACCCTGCCCTACTATATAAGATGAAGGCCTATGGGCTGGAATGATGCCACTAAGAAAGTCCG
>JASFKF010000313.1:0-3803 GCA_050118775.1 Syntrophobacterales bacterium | reverse complement strand
CCCACATAGGTGACATTGAATCGACCAATCCGTGTGGCGAACAACCTTTGCTACCTTATGAATCCTGCAACCTGGGATCCATTAACTTGACCAAGGTAGTGGAAAATGGACAGACTAATTTTGAAAAGCTCAAAGAGATTGTTTGGACAAGTGTCCACTTTCTGGATAATGTTATAGACGTAAATCGCTATCCCTTACCCCAGATCGAGGAGAAGACCAAGGCCAACAGGAAAATTGGCCTAGGAGTGATGGGATTTGCCGACATGCTGATTTCTCTCGGAATTCCCTACAATTCCGAAGAAGCTATTGACACGGCTGAGGAGGTAATGTCCTTCATTCAGAAGGAATCCAAGGAGGCCTCGGCTGAATTGGCAAGGAGGCGAGGAAATTTTCCCAACTATCCTGGCTCCATATACGACAACGAAGATACACCCCACATGCGCAATGCCACTACTACAACCATTGCCCCAACGGGAACTATCAGTATCATTGCCGGTACTTCCAGTGGTATTGAGCCCATCTTTGCCGTCACCTTTTTGCGGAAAGTGCTGGACGGTCAGGAGTTACTGGAGGTACATCCTA
Organism: Syntrophobacterales bacterium; assembly: GCA_050118775.1. Classification (GTDB taxonomy): domain Bacteria; phylum Desulfobacterota; class Syntrophobacteria; order BM002; family BM002; genus BM002. The sequence goes on along the minus strand of JASFKF010000313.1, from coordinate 3,221 downwards.
TTTTCCGTGAAATCTCAAAAGAAAGAGATTTTTACAGCGAAGAACTGATGAAGGTCATTGCTGAAAAGGGCACAATTCAAGAGGTCGAAGGGATCCCGGAGGAGGTAAAGCGGCTTTTCGTCACCGCCCATGACATCAATCCTGAATGGCACATTCGTATCCAAGGGGCCTTTCAAAAATACACGGATAATGCTGTGAGCAAGACGATAAACTTCCCCTACTCAGCCACAAGAGAAGAGGTGCGCAAGGCTTATCTGCTCGCTTATAACCTTGGCTGCAAAGGATTGACCATTTATCGCGACGGCAGTAGAGACCAGCAGGTACTTAATATTCAGCGGAAGCCCGCCGAGCCACCGAAGGTTGCCCCCCGTCCTCGACCCGAGCGAACCTACGGCGTAACCCAGCGGATGAATACGGGTTGCGGTAAGCTATATGTGACCCTCAATAGTGATGATCTGGGGCCCTGTGAGGTCTTTGCCCAGATGGGCAAGGCGGGCGGTTGTGCCAATTCGCAGATCGAAGCCACCGGCCGCCTGATCTCATTGGCGCTGCGTTCAGGGGTCAAGCCGGCATCCATTCTAAGACAGCTCATGGGAATTCGGTGCCCATCACCCGTCTGGCAAGAGGGAGAAATGGTGCTCAGTTGTTCCGACGCCATTGCTAGGGTGTTGAACGAATATTGCCAGAGTGGATTCAGCCACATGGTAGCTGAAATGGGTGCTTGCCCTGACTGTGGCGCCTCAGTGGAACACGAGGGTGGCTGCATTGTTTGCCGCTCTTGCGGTTTCTCGCGGTGCGGATAAACGCGCAAACGCCAGACCGTTTGCGCACGAGACGGGCAAGACGGGAAGTCTGGCGAGACGAGAAAAAGATGCTAACCCGTCTCGCTCGACCTCAGGTCTCGCCCATCTCGCCTGATAACATGCTTCACTCCTGGAATCTCACTCCTAAAGAAGCTGTAGCCCTTCAGAAACGGTTGGCTTCTCAAGTTGCATTAAAGCCCTTGCCTGAGAGGATCATTTTGGTCGCCGGGGCCGATGTGGGCTATTCCAGCCGCTACAAGAAAGCTGTGGCAGCTTTTTCCACCTACACCTACCCGAGTCTTGAGTTCAGAGAGCTTGTCCATTTTAGTGACGAGATTGCTTACCCTTATAGGCCCGGCCTTCTGTCCTTTCGCGAACTTCCCCTGCTTCTAAAAACATTTCAACTCCTGAAGGAGCAGCCTGATGTAGTTTTGTGCGACGGCCAGGGGGTAGCTCACCCCAGGAGGCTTGGTCTTGCCAGCCACCTGGGTCTCTGGTTGGATTTGCCCACGGTGGGCTGTGCCAAAACTAGATTGGTGGGCGCGCACGGGAGGGTTGGACCCAAGAAAGGCCAGTACCGATCACTTATGCACCGCCATGAGCAGGTTGGGGTGGTACTGCGCACCAGGACCAGGGTCAAGCCCCTATACGTGTCGCCTGGGCATTTGGCTGACTTTGAAAGCAGTCGCAGGATGGTGATAGGGTGCTGCGCAAAATACCGTATCCCTGAACCCATCCGCCAGGCCCACCTGGCGGTTCAGCGGGCAGCGAGAGGATAACTAAGCACCAGGGGCTTGGCACGGAGCATAGGGCATAGAGCAAGGAGGCAGGAGGCAGCGGACAGAAGACAGCAAGCAGCTGGCAGAAAACAACTAAGCACTACACACTTTTTCCAGCGGCCAGTGGAAAGCAAAAAAGCGGAACCGAAATTTCGCAGGGTTGTTTGGAAAATTAATAGCCGTAAAACCACATATTTTGTAATTAACTCTGAAGGTCTAAAGTGTGGACCTCAGATATTTACCATTAGCTACTCCAATTGCTTACTCTTAGTCATTAGTCCTCTTGAATTGTTTGAGTGACCCTTTAAATTCGACAGCAATTCCCTCATTATTCCCGACTAGCCGAATGATTTGTGCCGAACCTCGAAGCCCAATGGTCGTCTCTTGGCCAGAGAAACTGGGTGGAAGAAACAAGGTGAGGATTATCCGATCGTGGGTTTGGAAGGCATGCAAGTCGTTGAGTTTGATGAGAGCTCCACAGGACCCAATGTTCTCAGTCACTCCCTCGACTGGAAAATACAATCCCTCCTTGCAAAACCTCACAGAAAAGCGACGGTTCAATCTCACGTTTCTTCTTCGTTCACCGAGTTCTCCTAGAATCTGGGGCCTCTTTTGGATGTCATACGAAGCAACACAGTAGTCTTGTTCCCTAGGTTTGTACAAGCTAGCTTCCATTTTTAACCTCCCGGGAAAACCCTATTTGAAAAGAGGTTCTTGTATAAAGGGTAAAGAAAATCCCCATCAATCGTTTAGCATACTGTCGTGTGCAACCAAGGAGTAAAATGCATAGACTTATGTGCAGTTCAGTGGTAAATATTGCACTGTGTCAATATAACAGCAAGCGCCGTGCCAGATTTTTCCTTGAGTATTGCGATCTTGGATTTAGGAGTCTTTGACCTGCAAGAAGGCGAGGTGATAAGAGGTAGGAATGCAACAAAAAAGCGGAGCCGGAGCTCCGCATGCTCTTGGAAAAATGAATAACCCAACATGACCCTTTAATCGCGCTGGGTAAAACCGCGGCAAATCCCTGCTACCCACTCGGGTCGGCCATCTTCGCAGCGTGCGACCACGCTCGCTACACAGCAAAAGGTCATCTTGTTACCATCGATCCCAATAAATTCCATCTTATGTTCGTGGACCTTGCCATCCGCAAAAGTCTGTCTCACCACGCATTCCTCGCAAGGTTCGTTGCGGTCCTGGTATACGATGTAGCACTTCTTTCCAACGATGTCTGACCCAAATAGCTGCCCTGCGACATCGTTGGCCCATACGATATTGTGTTCCTCGTCTATTACGCTCTTGTGATCCTTCACAGAATGAATAATCCTCGCAAGCTTCTACTCTCTCTTTTGCCGTTCCTCTCCCCTCTGCTTCCGCTCGCCTTCTGACCTTTCCAATTCTGCAACCCGTCGGCGCATTTCCTCCAGCTCATGAATGAGTTGCTGTTTTGTCTTATCGTCGTCTTTCATGCTATCTTTCTAACTAATAAGGCTGAATTCCGAGCGATTGTGATGGCTTATTGCTTTTGCAACTTTGAGCGACTATACCGGTGTGAGCTTTTTAGCCGAGCAGAGTACGAAGGAGTTATAGAGTGGCCAGGATGAGTGGGAAGATGAGTTTCTAATTATTATCAGTTTAC
>JASFKF010000312.1:0-3812 GCA_050118775.1 Syntrophobacterales bacterium | reverse complement strand
CCATATATGCCTCATCGAGAACGATGATAACGTCTCCAGCAAGGCGGTTTCTGAACCTTTCGAATTCCTTGCGGCTAATGACCGTGCCACTTGGATTATTGGGATTGTCCAAAAACACCACGCGGGTGCTCTGAGTTACGGCCTTTGCCATTGCTTCCAGGTCATGGGCAAAACGCTTCTGAGCCACTTTGACGGCTCTAGCACCAACCGCCTGTGTCATCAGCGGATAAACCAAGAAAGTGGGCTCCGACATCAGCACTTCCTCTTTCGCTTGGACAAAGGTGCGGATTACTAGGTCTATGATTTCATTCGACCCATTGCCCAAAACAATGGAAGGCTCCTCCACACCCAAGCGCTGGCTTAACCGCCTTTTCAGATAGTAGCCGCTCCCATCTGGGTATCTGCGCAGGTTTTTCAGATTGCTCCTTATGGCTTCTAGCGCCAGCGGAGATGTCCCCAAGGGGTTTTCGTTGGAAGCTAGCTTTATTGAATCTGTTATGCCGTATTCGCGTTCTAGCTCTTCGAGGGGTTTTCCAGGTGGGTAAGGTTTTAAGGTGGCGATGTAATCAGGTACACGAATTCCCATAGGTTCTGCTGGATACCAACCAGCGCCGGCCCGGTGGGTAATGTTGAAGGCTAGCTCCAACAAAATACCGAGAAGAAAGTGAAAAGGCAGGCTAGAAAGGGTGGGAGTGCATAGTGGCTTTATCGAATTAGTTTGGGCGAAAGTATTTTACTTATTAAATCTAGTGGTTTTATCTGCCCTGATTAAAGCTGGATCAGATGGTTTCTAAGTCGCTCTCGTGTTCTTGCCTGCGAAAATCCTACTTTCAAGTGGTTACTGGCTAGTGTCCTCTTCTCTCCTATTCTTCATATAAACAGTTGGTAGTTACTCCATAAGGGAACAACATCGCGCTATATATCGCAGTTTTGAGCCAAAGGCAACTCTTAAGTTCGCAAAGCGCTAGGAGCATAGCGCAGAGCGTTAAATCCCTTTAACTAAAAGCTGAAATCTGTTTAGTAAAAAGAATGAATGAGTTACTGTAAACCAAATAGGTGCAAAGACTATGTAAATATAGTTAGATGTCCCCAGAATAGAAACACCAGAACGCTATGCGCCATGCGCTTAGCGCTTTGCGCTTAGATATACCGGTCAGCCATTTCTTTTATCATTTTATCTATTTGCCCCGAGGTTTCCAGATTCCACTGGTCGATTAACTGCTCGATCTTGCCCCTGAGTTCAAGATCCCCCAGGTCATCTACACTCCTGTAAGCTCCACCCCATCTTCCAACTCTATATATGGTTCGTTCCTCTTCCGGCAGATCCAAATAGCGGTCAGCTACTGACAGCATCTTCTTTTTGTCTTCAGGCAAGGTTCCAGAAATCTCCTCCAGCAGGTTCATGATATGATCCGAAGCAACGGTCGAGGTAATGCCATCTAGGTTTTCAATGAAAAGGCGGATTTCACGCACCACACCGTCGTCGTCGAGAAGTTCTATCTCGCCCTGGTCAATCTTCTCCGCAAGAGGAGTAGTTTTGGGAACCCGCAAAGAACGGAGTCTTATGAAATCAGGGTTGACCTGATTCAAAACATCTGCTGTAGCCAAGGCGTGCTTTCGCCACCACCTTTTACCACCAAGCCCAGGCATGACATACTCTGACAAAGAGATGCCGGCTTCTCTAACAAGGCAACCTGCCTTGATATGCTCCGCTGCGGTGCTTCCCTTTTCCATGAAACGTAACACTGGATCGTAGCCGCTCTCCATGCCTATATGAATACGATTCAGCCCGGCCTCCCGCAGCATGACTAACTGGCCTGACTTTCTCCGGGCCAAAGTTTTGGAGCGGGCGTAACTGGTTATTCGACGTATTCCTGGAACCTTCTGGCGCAAATAGTTGAGAATTTCCGCTAAATCCTCTGGCTCCATGATTAAGCTATTGGCGTCTTGGAGAAAGACGCTTCCTTCTCCGAAATACAACCAGTGAGCAACATGTCGGTAAATAGTAGCGTAATCCTTGCTAGGGTAAATATGGGAGATGACCGTTCCGGTAATCTTACCGCCAAATCCGAGCTTAAATGAAATGCTTTTGATATCATTAACGATTTCATTGATTTGATCTATTTCTTTTTTAATCTCTGCTACAGGTCGACGAGAAAACTTCGTCCCCTTGTAAACAGGGCAAAACAAGCATCTGTTCCATGGACAGTTACGCGTCAGCCTCAGGAGTAAACTTTTACTTTCACTAGGTGGTCTTATGGGGCCTTGTTCTATCATGCCACTCCTCTTTAGTTTTTCCACCGGGTTTCCTTACAAATCAAGACTTAAGTTTATCACACTGAGTGTCACATATTCACCTGACCCGGTTCATAAAGCATTTTTTAATCGGTAATCCCCTCTACTTCCTACCTTGCTGGTATAGGTATCTTGTGGTATCGATGTAATTTTTGGGTCAGCATATACGCCGGTGGCCATTCCAAATCGACACGGCCGCTCCAGTGGGCGAAAATTCAATTTGACTTGGAACACCTAGATGACCTTCTTTGTCGCTTCTGTAGGGCAGAAAAAAAGAGCTGTTGACTTATGATCTCGGACTCACCTATAGATGAAAAGTGCAAGACAGTTCGAGAAGAATCAGCCTAGGAGAAAGATTTTTTTTACTAGGAAGTCTACGGGGAGGAAAATGTGGATTTAAAAACTCTCTTGACCACTTTTGGTCTTATTTTCCTGGCAGAGCTCGGGGACAAAACTCAGTTTGCAGCCCTCTGTTTATCAGCAGACAGCAAATCGCGTTTGGCAGTATTCCTGGGTGCTTCTCTTGCCCTGGTCACCAGTGCTTTGCTAGCGGTTTTATTGGGAGCTTTTCTCGCTCGCTGCTTCCCGCCCTACGTGGTTAAAACAGTGGCCGGAATTCTCTTTATCGCTATGGGCGTAATTATGCTGGTTACTCGCTAGCGAATACACTAGACACAAGACACAAGACACAAGACACTAGGCACTAAGCACTACAAAGAATCACCTGATGCCTAGTACTTAGTTCTTAGTGCCTAGTAGCATCCTAGAACCGGCGGTAGTGGAAAGTTATACGTGGCCCGCCGGGTGGTGGCAACAAGAAAATATTAATCAATAATATTAATATGCTGTAAACGACTGCTCCGCCCAAGGCACTCCAGAATCCACCAACATGAAACCCGGGCACCAAAACAGAAGTCAGCTTGAAAAGTGTGGCGTTGATTACCAGGGTGAAAAGCCCGAGAGTCATCACAGTGAGGGGTAAGGTCAAGAGCAAAAAAATCGGTCGAATGAAAGCGTTAACAAAGGCGAGAATCATCACAGCCAGAACTGCGGAGAAAAATCCCTCCAGATAAATGCTTTCAAACAGCCCTGCCGTGAGAACCAAGGCCACTGCATTTAGCAAGATTCTGATAACCGTCCGTTGAGCGTCGGTAAAATGCGGTCCTCTCGCAGGTAAGTCATTGTTGTGCATGTGAGACCTTCCAATGAGTAATTGAAGTAGATTAGTAAATCAACAATCAATAAGATTTGCCTTCTGCTTGGTGGTTAGTTGTCTGAGCATTATGCTCGGCACTGGCTCCTTAGGAAGAAGAGTCTGCTTAATTTTTTTCTATCTCCAATAGCAGCGTAACCCAGCCTCTCTCCTCCAGCACCGGCTTTTTTACCACCGCACAAGATGGAAGTAAAGCCCGAACCTCGGGGAGTTTTTCTTTTAGGAAGCCGCCTACTAAAGCCCAACGGTAATGGCAAACAGCGGAACTCACCAAAAAGGTCTCAAGGAAATCAAAGTGTATATT
>JASFKF010000311.1:0-3812 GCA_050118775.1 Syntrophobacterales bacterium | reverse complement strand
ACACCAAAAGCACAGTTTTGGCCAAGTGCGGTGAGCCTACCACAAGAAATCCCGGGCGTCGCGGCGGGGGCGAAGTTTGGACATACAACAGGGGTTCCGGCAGATTTATGGGGATATTGAGATTTACCGGTCCCAATCTCACCGCCATTGAGAAATCAGACTATGGTTTCGCTCAACCTACGCAATATGAGGATTAAGGGGTAGACGGAAGCTCTAATTTTAAGAAATCCTCCTTATTAGTAAAATCATTGGCAGGGTCACAAATTGGCGCTGCCTTTTTTATGTTTAAATCGGGCAACAATGGTTTAAGGTAACAGCGCGGATAGAGATAAATAGGATAACCTTACGTTGGAGTATCGGAATACTGGAGTGTTGGAGCAATGAAACCGAGGATATTGGTCGTTGGGACTGGGGCAATAGGTGGTTTTTACGGAGGGAAATTAGCCCAGGTCGGTGGTTCTGTATCAACTCTCTGCCGTTCAGATTACGAAATGGTAAAAGCCAAAGGTATATCCATTAAAAGCACTTTAGGGGATTTTCATTTTACTCCCGAGAAAGTCATACGGGATCTGAAAGAATATGGATCCTCGCCCGATTACCTCCTTGTGGGACTCAAGGTACTGCCTGAAATAAGCACCGCTGAAATCATAAAGGAAGTAGTTGGTGCGGATACGGCTATCGTCCTCCTACAAAATGGTGTCGAAATAGAAGAACCTGTGGCCCAAGCATTCCCTGATAACGAGATCATCAGTGGCCTGGCTTTTATATGCGCCACCCGTACCGATCCGGGGCACATTGACCATGTAGACTTTGGTCGTCTGGTAATAGGCCATTACCCTGCGGGAAAGTCAGACAAGACAGACCAACTTGCCAACCTTTTCAACGACTCGGGCTTGTCCTGCACAGTCAGCGAAGACGTGGTTACGGACAGGTGGCGAAAGCTCGTGTGGAACGCGCCCTTCAATCCCATTTCTGTACTTGCAGGTGGCGCGGACACCAAAACCATGGTGGAGAATCCCGAGTCCCTCGAACTCGCCCGGCAAGTAATGGTGGAAGTCTGCAAGATTGCCGAAGCTGTGGGTCACCCGTTACCCGATGGAGTTGTGCAGGAGAACATTGAAGGGACCCGCAGGATGTCACCCTACAAGAGCAGCATGTTGGTTGATTTTGAGGCTGGGAGACCCATGGAAGTTGAGGCCATTCTCGGAAACGGGATCCGGGCAGCCAAACGACACAACGTTGCTGTGCCCCACATGGAAAGTCTGTATGGACTTCTGAAATTGATTGACAAAAAGATTCGTAACCATAAGCCTTAACAAGCCGCTCCTTCTGTAAGCCTATAACTACTATCCATCCGGAAACCTCCTTTTTCGGATGTCATTCTGAGGAGTCCCGCCGAACCGGGGCGACGAAGAATCTCTTGGCTTGCCCTAAAAAACTCCTTCGCTTATACTGTCTCACCGAAACCACACCCAAAAAAGGTCAGCTAAAGACCTCTCAAATACTTTAAGTCCAAAAATTCATGATCTTAATCGAATTGGTTCTTGCCGCGGTCAGTGTCGGCACATCTATTGTTCCCCTCACTTGCGGCGGTAAAACGGCTAGCTCGATTCATTGAAGCCAAAGGAGTAACCACATGCGCAGTAGGATTAACAGATGGTTGATTGCTCTATTAACGACCCTTTTGTTTATAGTTTCAATGTGGATCCCTGATGCCAGGTCAGCTCGCAAGCTACCTATTGTTCGCATCGGAATTGTCAAAGACGGTCCACCGGGTCGTCTACCGGACGTCACCCCCCTGGTCAAAGACGAAATCCTCAAACTCACCTCCAAAGAGTTCGATGTCCGTTTTCCGGAAGCAAAGTCCATAGAGGGTAGCTGGGAAAAAGAGGAAATAGAGCGCTCCGTGGACAAGCTCCTCGCTGATCCGGAGGTTGACCTGGTTATTACCCTCGGTTATCTGGCAACGAACTACGTGTGCCATAAAGAAAAACTGCCGAAGCCGGTGGTTGCCCCCGTTGTGGGTGATGCCAGGCTGCAGAATCTGCCTCTCAAAGACGGTGCCAGCGGTGTCAAAAACCTGAGCTACATCGACTCTTTTGTCAGTTTTGAAAGGGATATCAAGGTCTTTCGAGAAATGGTTCCGTTCCGCAAACTGGTGGTGCTTGTCAAAGAGACCATGCTTGAGTCTATCCCCTGGCTCGAGAAGGAATTACGCCAGACTGCCTACGAGTACACCATCGACATAGATATTGTTCCAGTCCAGTTCTCCGCTGACCGGGCTCTGGCTGCTTTCAATTCTGACGCCGACGCAGTTTACCTCATGCCCCTTCCACAGATCACTCCTGGTGAGTTTCGCAAACTCATATACGGTATGATCATAAGAAGGCTGCCAAGTTTCTCCATGTTGGGTGGAAAGGATGTTGAAGCCGGGGTACTTGCCAGTGTTGCACCTAAAGATCAGTTCTTACGCATAACCAGGAGAATTGCCCTGAACGTACAACGAATCCTCCTGGGAGAAGAAACATCAACTCTCAAGGTGGCTTTCCCTTTGGGTGAAAAGCTCACCATAAATATGGCCACAGGAAGAGCCATCGGTTTTTACCCATCCTGGAGTGCACTTACCGAAGCAGTGTTGCTTAACGAGAAAGTTGAACGAGTGGAGCGGCGACTTTCTCTCCAAAGTGCAGTGCGCGAGTCCATCGCAGCAAACCTTGACTTGGCTGTAGAGAATAGAAATGTTGCCGCGGGCGAACAGGTGGTAAAACAGGCGCGCTCTGTTTTGCTGCCTCAGGTGGATCTTGACGCCAAAGGTGAAATAATTGATGACGACAGGGCGGAATTTAGTGGTGGCGGTACCCCTGAGCGGACTGTTACAGGTTCAGTCACAGCCTCTCAACTCCTTTACGACGAAGACTCCTGGTCAAACTACTCAGTGGAAAAAAAGCTCCAGACTTCCCGAGAAGAGCAACGTAACACGGTTGAACTCGACATTATCCGTAACGCGGCGGTCGCCTACCTCGATGTGTTGCGGGCCAAGACCCTGGAGCAAGTGGAGAAAGACAACTTGAAGTTAACCCGAGCTAACCTGGAGCGTGCTCAAGTAAGGGTCTCAATTGGCATTGCCAATCGATCCGAGGAGTTTCGCTGGCAAACTGAGATTGCCAGAAACCGGGCAAACGTGCTCTTCGCTCAAGCTACAACCCGGCAAAGTGAAAACAGGCTGAACCGGCTGCTCAGCCGGCCCTTAGAAGAAAAGTTTATTACCACTGAGACAGATCTCCGCGACCCGCTCCTCATCGTCAGCGACCCGCGTCTTTTCCCCTATGTGGACAACCCGCGAAACTTTCTCACTTACAGCGATTTCACGGTGACAGAAGGATTGGAAATCGCACCTGAGCTTCTGGGCTTCGACGCTGCCATAGCTGCCCAGGAACGAATTTTGGCCAACGCCAAACGAGCCTTCTGGCTGCCCTCTTTTGCCGCCCAGGGGAGCGTATCCGAGTTGCTGGCTGAAAGTGGGGAAGGGAAAAGAAGCGATTCCTCCCTGGACGACACTGATTGGAGTGTGGGGGTTTTTGCCACTTTCCCCCTGGCAGAGGGCGGCGGCAAATTCGCCACCATCAAACGGGCAAGAGAAGAACTGTCGCGTATCCAACTGGAGAAAGAGTCAACATCAGAGCGAATAGAGCAACGCATCCGCTCAGCCCTGCATCAGGCAAGTGCATCCTATCCCAACATCCGCCTCTCCCGTTCTGCCGCTGAAGCCGCTCGTAGAAATCTGGATCTGGTGGCGGATCAGTATGCACGGG
>JASFKF010000310.1:0-3815 GCA_050118775.1 Syntrophobacterales bacterium | reverse complement strand
TCGTTTTCCCGGGCAGGCATCTCGGTCCGCGTACGTCTATAGAGAATGGTGACCTTTTCGGCTCCCAGGCGTAAAGCAGAGCGCGCCGCATCAATGGCCACATCGCCGCCCCCTACAATAACTGCCTGTCCATCCAACTTGTTGAGTTCGCCGAGATTGACCCGACGGAGAAAGTCAACCCCAGGGAGGACACCGTCTCCATCCTCGCCGGGAATGTTGAGTTGTAGATTTCTATGGGCGCCGATGGCAAGATAGATAGCTTTGTTGCCCTCTGAGAAGAGCCCTTCGATGCTGATATCCTTACCGAGAGCCGTATTGAGTTTGATCTCCACCCCGAGCCGAGTAATAGCCTTGATCTCTTTTTCTAGGACCTCTGGCGGCAACCGATAGTCTGGGATACCCACCCGCAACATGCCGCCGGCCACAGGCAGAGCCTCGAAGACGGTGACCTGATAGCCTTCTAGGGCAAGAAAATGGGCACAAGTGAGTCCAGCCGGGCCGGAGCCGATGATGGCTACCTTTTCATCCCGCTTTTCGATTTTTGGAACGGGCAGATCCTCAATATCCACCTGATCAGCCACAAATCGTTTAAGGGCGCAGATGGAAATTGGCGCATCCACCTCACCCCGCCTACAGGAAGTCTCGCAGGGATGGGGACAGATGCGACCGATGACCCCTGGAAAAGGCAGAGTCCGGAGAATGACCTCCATGGCCTCACGGTATTTGCCCTGGGCAATCAACGCCACATACCCGTGGGCGTTAACATGGTTGGGACAAGCATTGGTGCAGGGAGATCGATCCCGCTTGTCGATCATGTAGCCACCTGGAATCGCCTGGGCGTAAGGTTTGTAAGTGGCTTTTCGGGCGCCAAGATCTAGATCAAACTCGCTGGGTAAGGTCACGGGGCAGACCTCGGCACAATCACCACAGCCGGTGCATTTGTCCAGATCGATATATCGGGGATGTTGCCGAATCGTTACCTGAAAGTTGCCCTGTTCACCTTTGACGCTGTACAATTCAGCACAGGTAAGCAGGTTTATATTGGGATGGCGACCACACTCCACCAGCTTGGGGGACAAAATACACATGGAGCAGTCGTTGGTGGGAAAGGTCTTGTCCAACTGCGCCATGACTCCGCCAATGGCCGGGGAATTCTCCACCATATGGACATAGTAGCCGGAATCTGCCAGATCCAAAGCTGCCTGTACACCAGCGATGCCGCCACCCACAACCATAACCGAGCCAACCAGTCCGCTGCTTGACCGGGTTTTCTCAGGGCACATAAGCCACACTCCTCCTGGGGATAAGTCTTGGCTGAAGGTTATTGGGTAAGTGAGTCAACTTACTATCCAAACAAAATTGGGGTATTATTGGACAGGGTTCATATTATAACGCAAAGAGTACGTGAGGAAAAGCACAAAATAGGTCACTTAGATACAAAAAAGATAAGTGTTGGTTACATTAAACGTCCCGTCCTATCCCGGGAGTTCTGCAACCGAAGCTCCCTCGGGCCCCACCGTAGAGAAGACCACACAAGTTGCAGGTAGGCCGTGAGGCAGAGATCTTGAGTGTCGGGGCTATTTGCCCGTTACGACTGGCATTAAGCTAGGAAAGCAAAAAACTTTGCTTGGGTTGTGGGGCAAATTAGACCACTGAGAGGGGGCAAATTACCCCGCCCCCTTATACATTTTCCCCTGCTTTTGCAAGAAGGTGAGATCCTGAATAATTTATTTCCTCAGCAAAGAGCGGGGCATGGTGATTTTTTTCTCGCCAACCTACCCTCCCCCTCAAGGGGGAGGGCAATCAGGTTGCTACAATCCACAGGATTATTGAGCTGTGCAAATCTACAACAGCTTATTGTGTACCTTGCAAGCGTGGACCGTATTTTTCATCAACATGGTTATGGTCATGGGGCCAACCCCGCCCGGCACCGGGGTGATTGCCGCGGCCACTTCAGAGGCCTCGTCAAAGGCCACATCACCTTTAAGGATCCGCTTGCCGTCTTCGGTTCGACCCACCTCGTTGACACCCACATCTATGACTACCGCTCCGGGCTTGATCATGTCACCCTTGATGTATTCCGGCACACCAGCGGCAACTATCAGGATATCAGCCCGTTTGGTATGGAAGGCCACGTCTTTGGTGCGGGTGTGAACAACGGTCACGGTGGCATTGGCAGCGGGTCCCTTCTGCATGAGCATGGCGGCAATGGGCTTGCCCACGATGTTGGAGCGACCAACCACCACTACCTCCGCGCCCTCTACCGGCGAGCCCGAGCGAGCGAGCAACTCCTGGATACCGAAGGGGGTGCAAGGGCTGTAATAGGGGTTACCGATCAGAAGTTTGCCCACATTGGTGGGGTGAAAGCCGTCCACATCCTTGTCCGGATCTATGGCCAGAAGTACTCTCTGATCATTAATGTGTTTGGGCAGGGGAAGCTGCACCAAAATGCCATGGATTTCTGGGTCCTTGTTGTATTTGTCGATGAGCTCAAGTAGTGGTTCCTCGCCCAGGTCAGCAGGCTGATTGTCCTGGATGGAATGAAAACCGAGCTCGTGGGCGGTCTTCTGCTTGGCGCGGACATAACTCTGGGAAGCCGGATCTTCACCCACAAGAATAGTTACCAGTCCGGGCACTACTCCGTGCTTCTCCTTTAACTCATCTACTTCTTTCTTGAGATCAGCGCGGATCTCTTTGGCGACCTCTGCGCCTTTGAGCAGTTTAGCAGCCATAACCTCCTCCTTCAAAAAAGGCGAGGCAGGGCGATGGTGCCCTGCCTGCCAACTTCAGACAACCTCGAACCGGAGCTGCTCTCCAGTTCCCTGTCCGTGTTTGTCTACCTTCAGTACCGATCTTCCCTGAGGGACGGCCTTTTCAGGCAAACTCCCCTAGAACAGTCCGGTCACCTTCCCGGTGTCAACATCCACATCCACCCTGCGGTAAGCTGGGTCTGAACTGGTACCCGGCATCAGGCTAATGGTACCGCAACAGGGGCAAAGGAACTTGGCGCCCGAGAAGATCAACACGTCGCGAATGGGAAGAGTCCACCCCTTGGGCGTACCCTTCACCGCCGGATCGTGGGTGAGGGAGAGGTGGGTCTTCACCATCATGGTGGTGTAGTCATCGTATTTGGAATCCGACTCAAGCATCTTGGCCTTAGCCTCAGCATCGGGAGTCCAGGCCACACCATCGGCACCGTAGACGTTCTTGGCAATTGTCTCAACCCGGTCACGGAGTTTCATCTCGATTGGATAGAGGAATTTGAAATCGGGCTCTGCCTCGCAGGCCTCGATGACCGCATCGGCGAATTCCAGAGCGCCGTCGCCACCGTTGGCCCAGTGGGTGGACTCTGCACAGCGGGCCCCGGCTTCCTCGGCTGCCTTGCGCACCAGGGCCACCTCAGCGTCGGTATCGAGGTGGAAGCGGTTTATGCAAACCACCGGGTTGATGCCGGACATCCTAATGGTGTTGATGTGGTGCACCATGTTGGCCACACCCTTTTCCAGCAATCCGAGGTCCTCTTTCTTGTACTCTTCCGGTAAAGGCAGACCTGCCACCACCTTGGGACCACCGCCGTGCATCTTCAGAGCGCGAATGGTTGAGGTGAGCACGGAAACGTGAGGCTTCAGCCCGCTGTAACGGCACTTGACGTTCCAGAACTTCTCGAAGCCGATATCAGCACCGAAGCCGGATTCGGTCACATGGTAGTCAAAAACCTTGAGACCAACACGATCGGCAATAATGGAGCTCTGCCCCACGGCGATATTGGCAAAGGGGCCAGCATGGACCATGCAAGGCTGATACTCCGCAGTGCA
>JASFKF010000309.1:0-3818 GCA_050118775.1 Syntrophobacterales bacterium | reverse complement strand
CAATGAGATTGAATGCAAAGCGCATGCCTTATTTTTTTAGTCAGATGAAATTAGGCTCTTGGAGGTAGGGAAAGGTAGAGGAAACTACTATTGATACCTTAATTCTGAGCAGGAATGAGCAACCTGTACACAAGTGACAAAAACGGATGGATGATGAGTAATGTAAACTCATCTAGATCACACCAAAACTTTATATTACATCCCTTAATTCACACTTGACTGGATTTCACCATGGTACAAGATGTTGAGAGGTGTAAAGATGACGGTGTGTGGGGAAAGCACAAGCTAGGATTTAACTTCTCGTAGGGCTTCGGTAGGGTCACGAATAATTTCCCTCCATTCCCTCTACCTACAAGAAGATTAAGTCTGAAGGGTAAAAACTCAGATTAAAAGTTGCTGTGCAATCTCGCTAGGTTAAAAATCCGCCCAGTCACTCGCGGAGGCGGAGATGAAGCAGGGACCACTTCCGCCACTATTTTTTTGTTCAGACTTAGTAGTAAAGGACCAGATAAAATCAGCCAGCATGGGATTGCCGGCTAAATCCTCGGCGGCGGTGGTGATAGTGGCGGTATAGGTGGTGTCGTAGTTTAGATTGCTTGCGGGGGTGAATCTGGCTGTGTTGCTGTTGGCATCATAGGTGACCGTACCGGTGACACCGTTGTTTAAAGTGAATGTATTGGTATCGATGGTTGATCCATTCATTGGTTCAGTGAATGTGGCGGAGATAGCAGCCCCTAAACCTACACCATTAGCGTTATCGGCTGGAGTGGTTGAGTCGACATTGGGCGGCAGGGACTCCCGTTCGTACACAAAGATGTCAGAGAATAAGCCGTTGTCGTCAGCCACCAGGTCGGCATCAGACTCGAAGGCCACGAACTTGCCATCCGAGGAGATGGAGGGGACAGAACTATCGCCGTTTCCTTGGATTCCGTTTGAATCTACACTCACCAGGGTGGTTATTCCTGTCTGGAGGTCGTGAACAAATATGTCAGAGAGAGGAGAGAGATTGGTATCATCAACTACTAGGTTGTCGGCTTGAGACTGGAAGGTCACGTATCTGCCGTCGGCAGAGATGGAGGGTAAAGTGCTGTCTTGGTCTCCTTCAGTGCCATCTGAGTGGACACTTACTATTGTAGTGATACCCGCCTGCCGGTCGCGGACAAAGATGTGACCGTTGCCGTTGGTGCCACCTGCCACCAGGTCGGTGGCGAAGGATTCGAAGGCTACGTACCTGCCATCTCCAGAGATGGCGGGGGATAGCTATGCCCGTTTGATTCGTCGCCCCCTGCGTCCACACTCACCCGTATAGTAGAGATTCCAGCGGGTGCGGGTTCGTCGTATGTCCCGTTTTCATCTGCATCGCGGTCGTGTACAAAGATGTCATAGTAATCGCCGCTATCAGTAGCCACCAGGTCGGCATCAGAGTCGAAGGCCACGTATCTGCCATCTCCAGAGAGGGAGGGGTGAGAGCTAGGGCCGCCTCCTTCGGCGCCCGCGGAGTCCACACTCACCCTGATGGTGTTTCCGGTCTGGCGATTGTGGACAAAGATGTCAGGAAATATACCATCACCAATACCCGCCAGGTTGGTGGCCCAGGATTCGAAGGCCACATGCCAACCATCGGAGGAGATGGAGGGGGCGCTGCTAGGAAAGTCTGCTTCTTGGCCGCCTGAGTTTACACTCACCTGGGTAGTGGTTCCCGTCTGCCGGTCGCGGACGAAAATTTGGATTAAACCATTGCTACCAGCCGGCACCAGGTCGGTGGCTGCAGACTGGAAGGCTACGCACGTGCCATCGGATGAAATAGAGGAGGCATTGCTGGCACCGTCGCTGTTGCCGCCGGCTGTGTCCACACTCACGCGCTCAGTGGTCTGGGACCAAGAGATTCCCCTTGCCTGGATGAGAAAAAGGAATCCAAGGCTGAGTAAAAGCAGAGCTTGGCGCTTCTTCCCCACTGATTTTCTCCTTCATTCTTCACACCATGAGGCGGTCTTGCTCAGGGCCAAGGGAAAACATTTGCAGACCTAACAGGCGCACCAAACCGCAGAGGGCGAACTGACCTATTTTGTCTCCACCTGCATTTATACCTCGCCCACGCATGCAATAATCGTTAGCAATAGTGATGCCAAGAGGTAACAATGCGAGAGATTTCAATTGAATAGATTTGGTGGGGTGATATAGTGGAAGAAATTTATCTATGGAAAGATAGGTCTGTCCTAAAGGGAGGGTTTGAAGGTTTTTAGCTCTTTCAAAAACTGGACGGCCACGCCCTGCTTGTGCTTGTCAATCCTCCTGATCACGGCCGGGCCGGTGAGGGTAAGAGTTTGATTTTGCCCGGTGAACTCAGGGGGTAGAAAAAGACGCATCTCCGCTTGTTCATCCTTTTGAAGGACGGGCCAGGATGGGCTCATGACAAAGGCTCCCCCTTGGGACAAGTTATGGGTGACGCCGTCCACTTCTTTGGATGTACGAGCTAGCCTTATCTTGATCTTGAAATTGTTCAGTGTTCTCGTATATTTCCTTCTTTCAAATGAATCCATGCTGTGGCCTTCAAAAGTCATGAAACGTCATGGTGAAACAATTAAATTATACGCGGGCCGAGGAGTTATTTACAAGAAATTAACAAAAAATCGACAAAAAATTAACAATCTACGAATTTTTCGTATTTACAATTAAGCAAAAACGTAATTTAATACGTCTTTAATAGGTTTTGTCACGCATTTTCAATATTTGCGATCCAGGTTTATCTCTAAGTTTAATGTTTTATTCTTAATTTGACCACCCAACTTAGACTCTCCCAGCGGAGGTGGCCCATGAAAGAGCCAACCTGGGAAAAGTGTCATTATTACAGAAGCAGAAGTTGTCCAGAACATTCAACCATCGACAAAGCTTACCTCATTCCTCAGTTACTCCAGCCCGCTGATCTCAAAGCCGCTACTGATACCTGTGACCAGTGCGAAATTTATCTCAGGGAGAAGAGGAAGTACCGTCGAATAGCGAGACCCTTCAAAGTTGTGGTTAGTAACAAGAAACCAAAACGAAATATCGAAGGAACTATTGTCGATGTAAGTGTAAAAGGCGCTCTCATTAAATTAGACAATTGGATACATTTTAATAAAGAGCAAATGGTCAACTTGAAATTGTATTATAATAAAGTAACTTCAGACAAAGAAGAAATTAATGTCGTTAATGTGCCAGGTAAAATAAAGAGAGTTGCTAAAGAAAAACAAGAATTGGCTGTGGTGTTTGTCGAATATGATAGTGTGAAAAAATGTGCCAACATTTAGAATTAGTTTACACTTTACCTAATTTAATAAGGTGACTCTAGCGTAAAATTTTTTAAGTGTCAAAACAAAAATTTAAAAACATTGATTTTTATTGATATAATGACAAGTTGTACCCTCACTGCCATAATGCAGGCCTAGATCACGAGGAAATTGTTAGAAAAAATTATTGTAATATCAAATAATTTTCCTAGTTATCTACAAATTAACAAAATAAACTATCCATTTTCCCACCCTAACCACATTAACCCCCCGCTCTATCCACCTAATCAGGGCCAATATCTGCCACCAATGACAAAAAAGGAGATAAGTAGACAAGGAGCTATTTTTTTTAGTAGGTTTATCATGGCTAAAATGTCTTATCGATTACCAATGGTAGGTGCTCATTGGGAGCTATTGTGGTTTACTATAGGAGTGGGAGCAGATGACTGATATTGGAGAGAGAAGTCTCATACTGGCTGGAGACATAGGGGGAACCAAGACCAACCTGGGGCTCTTTCGCAGAGGGAAGAAACGTCCTGTTTTAAAGGTGCT
>JASFKF010000308.1:0-3821 GCA_050118775.1 Syntrophobacterales bacterium | reverse complement strand
CCTCTATGGAAGCGAAGTCACCCGATCAATGAGCAGAGCGGTGGAGGAGACCAACAGAAGGCGTCTAATGCAGGCTGAATATAATGAAAAACATGGGATTACCCCGGAAAGCATTAGGAAGGAAATTCATAATATTCTGGATTCGGTTTACGAGTGCGACTATGTAACCGTACCTGCTGTAGAGGAGGAAATATCGGAATATAAGACGGTTGAAGAGCTCGATCATTACATCGCAGGGTTAGAGAAGCAGATGAAAGAGGCGGCAGCAAATCTAGAATTTGAGCAAGCAGCTCGCTTGCGAGATGAAATACGGGACCTCAAAGAACAAAGGTTGGAGGTTTATTAAACCGCATAGCGTCGCGAAAGGTTATAGGTAATAGGTGATGGGTGAGAGGGCGGAGGACGGATGACAGAGGGTAGATACCAGATTTATAAAGTTCAAAGTTCCATGTTCAAGGTTCCAAATTTTCTGAGCGATATCAAACCTAATTTCTCAACTTGAAACTTGGAACTTGAAACTTTGAACTTCAGGCGCTACGCGCTTTGCGAACCTGAGATGAAAATATCTGACAACTTACAAAATAAATTGGGCAATCTCCCTTCAAGCCCGGGCGTCTATCTTTTGAAGGACTCCAAGGATAGAATTCTTTACGTGGGAAAGGGAAAGGACCTGCGCAAGCGGGTTCTTTCATACTTTCGGGAAAAGGAGCACTCTTCTCCCAAAATTCGGGTGCTGGTCAAGAAGATCTCTGATTTGGATTTCATTATCACAGCTTCAGAAAAAGAGGCACTTATTCTTGAGTCGAATCTTATCAAACACCACCAGCCCCGATACAACGTAGTCCTCCGGGACGACAAGAGATATCTGGTCCTGCGCTTGGATCCGAAGGAAGATTACCCAAGGCTAAGCCTGGTGCGGAAAATCCGTAGAGACGGCGCTCTTTACTTTGGCCCATATGCTTCAGCCCATGCAGTGAGGCAGACTCTCAAGGTGTTACACGGTATGTTCCCTTTACGTCAGTGCAGCGGCCGCAAGTTTAAGAGCCGCCAACGCCCCTGTTTGAATCATCAGATGGGCCGTTGCCTTGGATTGTGCGCCGGCAACATTACACCTGGGGAGTACGCGCCGGTAGTTGAGCAGGCGGTGCTTTTCTTAAGGGGTCGCACTCGGGACCTTCAGATTAAATTGAGGCGGGAAATGGAGCGAGCTGCTGATGGGCTCGAGTTTGAAAAAGCCGCCATGTATCGAGACCGCCTGAATGCTGTGGAAAAGACCCTGGAGAAGCAGCTAATAGTCTCTTCCCGGTTTCGAGATCAGGATGTGATTGGCACCCATGAATCCGGAGAGAATCTTGGTCTGGCCGTCCTCTTTATCAGAGAGGGCCGCATGGTTGGGAGTCGGGCTTTTGTTTTCAAAGACATTAAGAGCAGCGCGCCGGAGGTAATGCGTGCTTTTATTCTGCAATATTATGAAAAGGGTAGGTCGATCCCTGAAGAAATATTGATGAGTGAGCCTGTCTTAGAAAAAGATTTGCTGGCGGAGTGGCTATCAGACCTTAAAGAGAAACGGGTAACCCTTCGGATCCCCAAAAGAGGAGAGGGTAGGCGCTTGTTGACCATGGCCTGTCAAAATGCAGCGAATTATCTAATGAGTGAAATGCCAAAGCCTACGGATCCCCTTCCTGCACTAGAGAGATTACAACAAAGGTTGAAGTTGGAGTCTTTTCCCCATCGTTTGGAGTGTGTTGACATATCCAATTTTCGTGGCCAGTTCCCGGTGGGTTCCTTGGTGGTTTTTGAGGATGGTGAGCCTGACAAATCGGCCTACCGCAGGTATCGTATCAGGGATGTTGTTCAGATAGACGATCCAGCGATGATGGCTGAAGTTATAAGACGAAGGTTTACCGATGTGCGAGACTCAAAAGTATTGCCAGATCTTCTCGTGGTTGATGGTGGCAAGGCGCAACTTAACCAGACCATGGCGATCCTTGATGACCTCGATTTAAAAGGAATGGTGCCGGTGGTGGCTCTAGCGAAGAAGCAGCGGACCGCAAAGCAGGTTGAAACAGCTGGAGGTGACAGGCTTTATCTGGCGGGAAGAAAGACTCCTTTGCTACTTATGAACGATCCTCCACTACAATTTCTCCTCGGCCGCTTGCGCGATGAGGCACATCGTTTTGCCATAGAGTATTATCAAAAACGTCACCGAAAAAGCACACTTCACTCGCGGTTGGATGATATCCTTGGCATCGGGCCGAAAAGACGTAGCGCTTTGATTCAATATTTCGGCTCGGTAAACCAATTGGCTAAAGCCACGGTTGAGGAAATTACTCAAGTTCCAGGTGTGAGCAGAAAACTGGCAGAAGAGATCTTTTCCGCCTTAAGAAGTAATTACTCTGACAAAATGACAATTTAGTATTATTATTTAAATGATCAAAGTTTCACGGTTCAGTGTTCCCCGCTGCCGCTCAGCTTCAGACGGGATCTTCGACAGGTTTCAGCTCTTATGTTTCTTTTTACTGACACCTGACATCTGAAACCAGGGTTGGCTCGAAATCAGATACTTTGGAATAATTTTTTTGACTGCCCAGGAAGGAGTAAAGGCAGATGGAAGAGGTAAGGGTACGTTTCCCGCCCAGTCCCACGGGATACTTACACATCGGTGGAGCCAGAACAGCTATCTATAACTGGCTTTTTGCTCAAAAGACAGGAGGAAAGTTTGTCCTACGCATTGAGGACACTGACATTGAACGGTCCACCAAGGAATCTATTCGGGGCATTGTAGACGGGCTTGAATGGCTTGGAATAACCTGGGACGAAGGTCCTTATTTTCAATCGGCTTATGCGGATGATCACCGGAGAGCAGCGCAGAAATTGGTGGAAATCGGCCACGCTTACAAATGCTTCTGTACCCAAGAGGAGTTGGAAAGAAAGCGAGAAGAGGCAAAAAGGAGGAAGGAAGACTATCATTACGACGGCACTTGCCGAAACCTTGCAATTGATGAGGTAGCCCGCCTGGAGGCCGAGGATAGACCCTTCGTGATTCGTTTTAAGGTGGTTCGTGGTCCGGGGGGTGTGGTTTTCAATGATGCGGTTTACGGATTGATAGAGAAGAAGTACCGGGATATTGAGGATTTCGTTATCGTTCGCTCCAATGGTTCTCCCCTCTATGTTCTTTCCAACGCAGTGGATGATATCCGCGATAGAATTTCCCATGTCATCCGAGGTCAAGACCATCTGGCCAACACGCCAAAGCAAATAATGATTTACCAAGCCCTGGGAGAAAAGTTGCCCCAATTCGCCCACATGCCACTTACTCTGGATCCGCAAAAGCGTAAAATTTCCAAAAGGGCTCATGGTGAAGTGGTGTCAGTGCAGTATTATCGTGAGCGGGGCTTCTTGCCCTGGGCTCTGGTTAATTTTCTTGTTCTCCTAGGATGGTCCACTTCAGATAATCGGGAGATTTTTTCTAAAGAGGAACTCATTGAGGCTTTTTCTTTGGGAGGCATTAACCGGGCAAATTCCGTATTCGACATTCGCAAGGATGACCCCAAGTTCTTTACCGATCCCAAGGCGATAAGCATCAATGGACATTACTTGCGAACCATTGATGTTGAAGAGTTGTTGCCTTACGTGCAAGCAGAAATGGAGGCTGCCGGGTTGTGGGATCCCGCCTTCGGTGCAGAAAAAAAATCCTGGTTAGCCTCCACCGTGGACCTCATCCGCAGCCGTTACCACACCACCAAAGATTTCGTCAGTCTGGGACGATGTTATTTTGCAAATGATTTCCCAGTCGAAGACCAGGTGCTGCGCAAGAACAT
>JASFKF010000307.1:0-3827 GCA_050118775.1 Syntrophobacterales bacterium | reverse complement strand
ACACTCACCCCCCGTTTGCCTAGTCCCAAGATGTAGTATTTTGTCCCTTGTCTTCCGACTGCCGATCTCCGACCTCTGACCCCTTTCTTCTCCCTCTCGCCGCGTCTCCGTCTCGCCTTACTCTATGCTCCATGCCACCAACAATCGTAAATAGTTTCACTAATTAAAATCCTACTTGAAAAATAGCTACTTTTTTTGTAGTATTTCCGCCTCGCTGGAAATTGCTGACATTAGTGTGTGTCAGCCAGCAAAATAAATTATTGATATAACTGAGTTAAATTAAAAGAGGGGAAGTATATGAACGAGAATAAAAGAAGCAGATTTGTGGTATATTTTTTGGGCGCTCTTCAGATCTTCATTGGTCTTACTGCCATAGCTGGCGGATTCGGTTTAGTTTCCGATCCTAGTGGAGCAAAGATGAACCTTCCTCTGGAGTGGTTAAGTAATTCGCCTTTCACGAACTACTTTGTCCCGGGTTTGGTCCTTCTAATCGTCAATGGAGTAGGAAATTTCTTTGCCGGTGTAGTTACCTTTTTACGCAGTAGATATGCTGGTGACATGGCAGTCGCTTTGGGTACGTTTTTGATTTTATACATCATCATTGAAGTCTGGGTCGTTGGTCTAGTTACTTTCCTACAGCCTTTGTATTTAATACTCGGTATCACTGAACTGATGCTCGGCTTGAGGCTGCGCAAATTGGTATTGACTGTACCTTCTCTTCCTCGACGGGCGCCTACCAAGATTTAATTGGGCATAGTGCATAGAGTAAAATAAAACTGTCCTCTGTCGTCTGTACTCTGTCCTCTGACCCTATGCCCCATGCCTTTTCCGCAACGGGCCACGGAAAACTGAATCCTCGGTGCCTAGTGCATGGTCCCTACTTGCCCTGAGCCTGTCGAAGGTCTGACTCCTGACTCCTTGTTTTTAAATCCGCAATCCGCAATCCGAGATCCCCAATGGAAAAGGGGGACGTCCTTGTTTTTTTGCGTTTCTGCGCGAGGCTTAAGGCGCACGGCTCAAGGCAATTTATGTCACTTGCCTTCGGCGTCATTAGGTCACTACGCTTCGCTGTCATTTAAGCATAGAGCATGGGGCATAGAGCATGGGGCGTTTTGGGATTTCGGATTGCGGATTTCGGATTGTGGAAATTTTAGCTGACAGCCCTTCGACTCCGCTCAGGACAAGCTGAGCGCTGATCGCTGACGGCTGAATTAAACTGGCTAAACCGGCCAAACTGGCATAACTGGCTAAACAGAAAAATAATTTCGCCCGAGCACTTGCCAAACTTTCGTAGATTTTCGCTAACTTATCAATTTGAATTCTCTCCCCCCGATCAGTATTACCAATGGTGCATAGCCGCCAAGAAATCGCCTCTCTTTTTGCCTGATTAACCTGTTGTGTTGAAAAAATCTACTAGTTGGGTTGAAAAATCCTACAAAAAAGGTGGGTTTCTTGTTGCCTCGTAACCTTTGTGGAGTTACGCTCTTGGTATAGGTGAACGGAGTGTGTTTTCCACATTTCGGCTGATGAGTCTCTTTTACAAGGAGATAAGACAATGGAAATTCAAGATCATACATATATCAAGACGTTTATTTTGGCACTCGCACTGGTCGTGTTCGGCACCATACACCTTGATCCGGTGGCGTTTGGGGAGAGCGCTCCTCAAAGTGACGTCCAGTCAGCTGCAGTGCCGGGACAGCTTGCTCCTCGGTTGCAAAATTTGGGGGATCACAAATTCCCCGTAACCACCAGTTCGCCTCGAGCACAGCTTTTTATCAACCAGGGAATGATGCTAACCTATGGTTTTAACCATGCTGAAGCTGCTCGCTCTTTTAGAGAGGCAGCGCGCCTCGACCCCAAGTGCGCCATGGCCTACTGGGGAATGGCGTTAGTGGTTGGGCCGAACATTAACATGCCCATGCCGTCAGAGGCCGAGGCAAATGCCTACGAATTAATTCAAAAAGCAGTGTCCCTAAAGAGTAATGCCTCAGAGAGAGAGCGGGCCTATATTGATGCGCTGGCGAAACGCTATTCTGCGAAGGAAAAACCCAACCGCGCAGCGCTGGACCGCGCGTATGTCGAAGCCATGCGTAAGCTACACGAACGCTACCCGGATGATCTTGACGCCGCCGCGCTCTACGCCGAAGCGGTTATGGATTTGCGCCCGTGGAATTACTGGACCCGTGACATGCAACCCTATCCGGAAACAGTGGAAGTTCTTCGCGTGCTGGAATCGGTGCTGGAGCGCAATCCCAATCATCCGGGGGCCATTCATTTCTACATCCACGTTGTTGAGGTCGCCCGACCGAAACTTGCTGAAGCCGGAGCCGAAAGATTGGCGCAGTTGGCACCCGGGGCCGGGCACTTGGTTCATATGCCTTCCCACATCTACCGCCGAATTGGCCGTTACAGTGACGCGTCCAAGAGCAACGAGGATGCCATCGCGGCCGATGAAGATTACATCACGCAATGTCGAGCCCAGGGAATTTATCCGCTGGCTTACTACCCGCACAATATTCACTTCCTGTGGGACTCCGCCAGTATGGAGGGACGCAGCCAAGTGGCCATTACAGCCGCCCGCAAAGCATCTACCAGCATTCCAAAGGGTGCCTGGCGAGATATACCTCTGTTGCATCAGTTTCTAGTGGCGCCACTTTTCTCGTACACGCGCTTCGGAAAATGGGACTTGATTCTCAGTGAACCCTCTCCGCCGGCAGACAGCCTTTTCTGGACAGGTGTATGGCACTACGCCCGGGGATTGGCTTACACTGCTACCGGGAAATTCGACGAAGCGGCTAAAGAGCTGGCCAATCTGCGGGCTATTGCTGAGGATGAAAGTCTGGAAGGCTACCGGGTGACATTTTCCAGAAATGGAGCGCAAGCGATTCTGGAAATCGCCACCGCGGTACTCGAAGGAGAACTTGCCGCAAAGCGAGGTGACTACGAGAAAGCCGTCGCCCAGCTTCACCGTGGGGTGTTGCTCGAGGAAAACCTGATCTACAATGAGCCTCCCGACTGGCATGTTCCGGTTCGACAATCGCTGGGAGCGGTACTGCTTGCAGCTGGAAGGCCTGCCGAGGCCGAAGCCATCTACTGGCAAGACCTACAACAGAATCCGGAAAACGGCTGGTCTTTGTTCGGCTTGACTCAAAGCCTCAGGGCCCAGGGCAAAGAAGAACAAGCCGTTTTGGTGGAAAACAGGTTCCGGAAAGCATGGAGCCAGGCGGACGTAACCCTGATTGCGTCTCGCTTTATGGGTGAAGTACGCACAGCCATGGTAACAAAAAAATAGCAATGTCCGCCGTGCCACGATTGGCATGGAGCATGGGGCATGATTCAGCAGGCAGCTGACAGCGGGCAGCCGTTTCAACTAAGCACTAAGCAGTAGGCACCAGGCACTAAGCACCACAAAGATGGAGACTGGAGTCAGAATCCAGAATTCAGGAGAAAAGCAATAAAAATTGAGTTCATCTTAACTACTGGCTACTGGATTCTTTGATTGCGGATTTCGGATTGATTGCCGCATAGCGCATAAAGATAGCTCGTCAGACATCTGCCCCCATGGCTTAACATAACCTTGTCATTGTGCCTCCACCGAGGCTGGTGCCCCTAGTCGGTGGGGGCTTTTTTTATTTTGGCTTGAGCAATATCGGTATCGTTTTGAGAGTTGCAGAAAGGTTTGTCACTTTTGGATCCGTGGTCGGGCCAAGAGGGTATCGCATAGGGCATAGCGCAGAGCGCATAGCGTTATGAAAAGAGAAAAAATTAGTGGCGCGAATCAGCGTTGCTTTTGTCTTCTGTATTCCCAGTATGAGCATGGGGCATAG
>JASFKF010000306.1:0-3828 GCA_050118775.1 Syntrophobacterales bacterium | reverse complement strand
CTGCGGCCCTGCCTTATCCGGCAAAAATGGTGTGGTAACAAAGAGTCCCTCGGCGTCGGGATTCTTGACCATAAGATCGTCGTCAAGACCGTCAGCCCCGAACATATGAACCTTCAAACCTAGACTGACCGCCTGGGTAGCGATAAGGGTTCCCTGGGGCGCATAGCCGGGATTAAAAATGGCATCCGGTCTCATCATCTTGAACTTGGTGAGCTGGGGCTTGAAGTCAGTGGTGTCCGAGGTGTAGGCTTCAGTTCCAAGTATTGTAATGCCCCGCTTTACTGCCTCTTTCATAAAGGCGCTCATCAAGCCCATGGAGTAATCGTTTACCTCATAGAATATGGCTATGCGTTTAAAGCCTTTCACTTCATCCACATAGCGGGCGAGAAAAGCCCCCTGGAAATCGTCCCTGTAGACGTTGCGGAAGTAGAAGGGGCTCATCTTGCCGATATCCACATTGGTGGACGCAGGAGAGATAGCCGGAAGTTTGGCCTCCCGGTAAACGGGTAGAGCAGCCAGTGTGGCCGAACTGCAAAGGTGGCCAACAACTACTACCACCCCTGGATCATTGGCCAATTTGGTGGCCACAGTTGCTGCTTCCTTGGGATCACACAACTCGTCTTCCAATACGATTTTTACCGTTTTGCCGTTGATTCCCCCGGCAGCGTTTATCTCGGAAGCCTTGAGGGCAGCACCGTTTTTCACGCCTTCACCGAATGAGGCCAGCTGGCCAGTAAAAGGTGAAGCCACTGGGATCTTGATGGTGTCCGCCCACGCCACCCCGCTTACAAGGCCCAAGACTAGAACTACACACAACAATTTCCTCATGATACCCTCCTTCTCCTAAGATGCTCTATTATTTTTACTGATTAGATCCATTGGTTAAAACAGCCTTTATTTATAAACAAATCGATCCTCCTTTTCCAGTGGATTCACCCAATAGTCCATAACAAAAAGAAAAAGCAAGTGTCAAATAAAATAAGGGCAGCCATATCCGCGGTCCGCCGTAGGCGGATTCATGAAATATCCGGGCTAGGGATTCACTGTGGTTACGTAAGTGAACTTGCCATTCTTCACTCTGGTGACCACCAAGCTCTTTACCGTGTTGCCGTCCTCTTCAATCTTGATAACACCGGTGACCCCTTTGTGGTTTTTCATCTCAGTTAGAGCACCCCTTATCTTGGATCCCTCCAAGGACTTGGCCCTACCAATCGCCCCAGTAAGAATGAAATAGGCATCCGCCCCTAGAGCACCAAAACTATCTGCATCCCTTTTGTACTTCTTCTTGAATCTGGCAACAAACCTCTGACCCAAATTGGTGCTCACCGCTTCCAGGCTGAAGTGAGACGTAAGGTACACCCCTTCCACAGACTTGCCACCAACTTTTATTAGTTCTGGCACATGGGCTCCGTCGGCCATAAGAATCGGTGTCTTCATTCCCAGTTCCCTTATTTGCCTGGCCAACAAAGCATCTTCGGTGTAGTAATTTGGCATGTATATGATGTCTGGATTAGCAGCATTTATCTCAGAGAGCTGTCTGCTAAAATCACGGTCACCCGTTTGGATATAGGCCGTAATAAGCACCTTGCCGCCCATTTCCCCGAAGGCTTTCAGGAAAAGATTCCCCAAGCCCACACTATAATCTGCCTGGGCGATGTCAACGATCACCGCCGCTGTCCCTGCCCCCATTGCTATCCTGGCCTGCCTGGCAGCGGCCTGACTTTGAAAAACATCGTCGAAGCAAGCTCGAAACACATATACTTTGTCACGGGTAACGAGGAGATTGGTGGCAGAGGGTGAAATCATTGGAATCCCGTACTTTTCAGCAATGGAGCCTCCAGCTAGGGCATTTGCACTTGTTGCCCCCCCTATGATACCCACAACATTATGCTCTTTAATCAACCTTTCTACCGCGACGGCTGCTTCAGTTTGCTCACTTTTGCTGTCCTCAAGCACCAGCTTGATTTTCCGTCCCAAGACCTTATCCATCATATTGTGCGCTGTCTGAATGCCAAGCCACTCCATCTGGCCGAAGGCAGCAACACTACCGGTCATGGGTAAAAAAACACCTATATTAATGGGCTCTCGCGCAGCGGCCGGAAGATTATGAAAAAATCCAAGGGCCGAGAGCAAAACGATGTAGAGTGCTCTTTTCATTTTCCCTTGTCCGTCAATCAGGAGGGAAGGCAACAGTAGTCAAAACCTATCCCTACAAACTTCTTCAGCTGAATATGGCAATTTCTCCTGAGAAAAACTAAGGCAGAAAAGGAGCGGCTCTCCCCACCCCAAGAATACCCCGCTTAGAAATGGGCGTTGGACAAGGCAAGGAGGCCCAGATTAGAGATAACCCGGGCGCTGTCCCCAGTAAAATAAGGTAAAGTTATCACAAGCCGTGCGATGGTGTCAATCTGCGCAGCGCTTGGCGCGGAGCGCACTAGGGACTAGGAAGTAAGCACTGGGCACCAGAGCATATAAGAATCCAGGATTCAGAGTGCGGAATCCAGTCTCCAGCATTCAGTATCCAGTATGCTGAATGTGCAATCTTCAATCAACAATCTCAAATTCCAACGCTCAGTGCGCTCTGTGTTCCGTCCTCCCCCCGTCGCCCTGATGTGCTTAGTGCGTAGTGCTTAGTGCCTAGTAGCATGGCTGCCAACATATTAGTGCCTTGTTAAGCAAACTAACTATTTGTCATCTGCCAGTAGGGAGAACTCTACAGTTGGTGGCTTCGCCGGCCTCAACCGTCCATTGTGGATTTCGGCCACAAAAAAAGGCCTTTGACTGGTTCCGTCCTGTTTAAAGAATACCGGACCACCTATTCCACTAAATGATTTGGTTGCAACGGAAATCTTCCTCATGACACGAAGAAAATCAGTTCTCTCGGGCCCTGAGCGGCTCAACACTTCTAAGGCCAATCGCATAGAGTCGTAACCGGCCGCAGCAATCCAGTTGGGACTCCGCTTACTGAATTGCTCGAACCTCCAGACGAATCCGGACTTCTCAGAATCTTCCCTGTTAAGTAGGATCGGCTGGCAAACAAACAGTCCCTCGGATGCCTGGCCGGTCATTTCATAGAAATCGAGGTCGGCGAAATGATCCGGTCCCAAGATCACGCCACCGACTTTGTGTCGCCGATGCTCAATTAAGAACAAGCTGGCAGCTCTTGGCGAGGCTGCGAGAAAAATAGCCTCTGGTCTTGCTCTTTTAAAAATTTCCGCTGCCCGGGCAGCCTCCTCCGGTTTTGGATTGCCTGAAATATTTTCAACCAACTCCAAGCCCAGACGATTCGCTTCCCTTATAAAAAAAGTGCTGAGTAAGTTACCGAAGATGGAGCCATCACTGAATATTGCGACTCGGGTGAGCTCAAGCCCCTTTTTCGCATAGGCAGCCAGAAAAGCCCCTTGCTCACCATCTCCATACAACAAGGGGAATAGATGACGGCTCTCATCCTTCCTTGTGTAGTCAGCCGAAACAGTGGGATTGATCAGCGCCAGATGAGCTTTTCTGTAAATAGGCAGAACAGCACGAATGGTTTCTGGGCATAAATAGCCAATCACAACGCTCGTTGAACCGTCGGCCGCAATTTGCTCGGCAACAGGAATAGCACCGCCTCCATTGCAGGGCGAGTCGTACACAATCATCTCTATCTGATGGTCGCCCACTCGCCCCCCAGCTTCCTCAAGTGCCATTAACGTCCCGAGTCGTAGCATTTCACCCTCGTCCTGCAAGGGACCATTGCCCGGTACCACCACTCCAATCCTCGCCGGACCTCTCCACGTCGTTTTTTCCTCCTTATCGCCGCAGTGAAACAAGAGTACACCCAGCAAG
>JASFKF010000305.1:0-3831 GCA_050118775.1 Syntrophobacterales bacterium | reverse complement strand
CTTCGGCGCCGTAGAATGCGTGTCTTACTTGCTGGGCGAGATCATCCAAGGTTAGCCCTAGACTGCGAGCTGCCGGTTTCAATTTGAGCTGCATCTCATCTTTTCCCGGCATGAAGCTGTCGCTAACGTCAAACACTCCGGGATAGCCTTTAATTTCATTCTTCAACTCTTCCGCTGCGGCAATTAGCAAGGTGTGATCATCCAGAGAAAGATGGACCTCAATGGGATTGCCCGCGCTGAAAAGTACACTCTGAAAGGTAATGGACTCGGCATCGGGAATGCTTCCCACCTTGGTACGCCACAGGTTGGCAAGTTGACTTGCAGTTACCTCCCTCTCCTCGCCCTCCAAAAGTTCAAGAGTTATCTGGGCCAAATGTCCGCCATACAGGGGGCCTGAGGCCATGGGGCCGGCCCCTCCTAAATGTTGCCCTATTCGGGTGATGATACTTTTCAACAGAGGGGGGCCATTACCGGATATCTCTCCCTCAGCTTCTGCCAGAGCGTCTTTTCCCGATTGCTCCAAATGGGCTGCAATGTCCAAAGTACGTTCAACCGGTGTGCCCGCTGGCATAGTCAATGTACAAATGAGAAAGTCGCTCTCAACCTTAGGAAACAAGGTGAATTTGATCCACCCCGCTTTCCAAACTCCCACGGTTATAAATAATACCGCTATACCCAGAGCCACCGTGGCATAACGCCACTTTACACAAAAATCCAACGCTTTAGCATAGGGTTTTTTGATGAACCATTTAAGCCACCTAGAGGTGCGCTTTTCCTCCATGCTGCGTTTTGCTCGTTGTTTGGATCCAACCAAGTGGGCGGGAAGAATAAGCAAACATTCCACCAGAGAGCCCAGGAGCACCAGAATAACTACAATGGGTATGGTGCGCATGATTTTTCCCATAGTGCCGCTGCCTAGAAGCAAAGGCCAAAAGGCGGCAACTGTGGTCAGAACTGCAAAAACCACCGGCCGTCCCACTTCCAAGGTTCCCTGAACTGCTCCTTCCAGAGGTTTCATTCCTTCTTCCTGCTGGCGGAAAATGTTCTCACCCACAACGATGGCATCATCCACCACAATGCCCAGAACCATAATAAAGGCGAAAAGGGAAACCATATTGATAGAAACGTCAAATCTGGGAAGGAGCATCAGACCTGCCATAAAAGAAATAGGTATTCCCAGGGTCACCCAGAAAGCTAGTCGCGCATTTAGAAAAATCCCGAGAAGAATGCTCACCAGAACCAATCCCAAGGCCATGTTTTTGAGCAACAGACGAATGCGGCTCTTTAATATTGATGATCTGTCGCGAAAATAGGAGATATCTACGCCTTCGGGTAAACTCGGTCGGATCTTTTCTATGTAACCCTTGACCGTACTTGCCACATGTAAGGCATTCTGATCGGCCACTCTGTATACTTCAATAATCCCTGCAGGTTTTCCTTGGAATCGGTTGAAAAGATCCACATCTTCGTAACCGTCTTTTAGTTCAGCTACCTGCCCTAGTGTTACTTTGCTGCCATCTGTCCTGGTAATTACCGCTATATCTCGGTAGTCTGCGGCATAGTAACGACGGCCCTTGGTCCTGACTAGTATTTCACCACCCTCAGTTTTGACACTTCCAGCCGGCAAATCCAAACTCGCTCGCCTCACCGCCTCAGCAACTTTGCCCAAAGTGAGACCGTAACGGCGGAGGGTTTCCTCTGAGATTTCGACGTGAATTTCTCCAGTGCGCACCCCCCCAAGCTCCGCCAGAGTAATGCCCGGCAGATTGGTAATGTCGTCTTTTATTTTCTCTGTCAGGTGCTTGATGGTTGACTCGGGTACATCACCGTAAACGGCAACATTAAGAACCTGAACCCGCCTGGTCATCTCCCGAACGACTGGTTGTTCAGCCTCTTTAGGAAAGGTGGTAATGCGATCCACTTCTGCCTTCACCTCGTCCAGCAGTTCCTGCAGATTCCAATCATTCATAACCTCGATGATAATAGAGGCGACGCCCTCCCTGGCTACAGAATCTATGCGCTTGATCCCGGCCAGACCAGCTATCTTTTCTTCAATTCTCCGGACGATGGCCTCTTCAACCTCGGCTGGCGAGGCACCAAGATACTCCATGGTGATTGAGATTCGGTCCAGAGATGTCTCAGGGAAGATCTCCAGCTTAGTGGTCAAGCCCGTAACCGCCCCAGCTAGTAGCAGGAAAAGCATCAATAAATTGGCGGCAACGTGGTTCTCAGCAAACCAGGCAACCATGCTTCGCATAAGTCTTCGATCCTTATTATTAAAAGAAAGTAGCCAGGAGTCAGGAGTATTATAAATTTCGAAATTCGAATTTCGAAATTTTAACCCTATGCTCCATGCCCTATGCTCTATGCTCCTTTACTGCTCACCACCGGTGACTCTTTACCTGTACCTTGTTCTTCACCAACAACCCGCACGGTCATGCCATCAGTGACTGCCTTCAACGGGGTGATGACCAACCTTTCTCCATCCTCCAGGCCTCCGGTAATTACAACTTCATCACCCTGAATTCTGCCTACCTCTACTTGGCGAAATTGAAGCCGACTGTCCTCCCCAACTATCCAGACGATATCTCCCTGGTGCAGGCCTGCTCGTGGGATGACCGCTCCATTTGGTATCATTCGCCCTTCGATTTTCACCTCCACAAAGAGGCCGAAAACCAGCGGCGGCTTTTTTGCGTAAGGCTGCTCAACCCGGACAACCACATTAATCATCCTAGTCCGCTCATCCAGCTTGCCTTCGGTGCGCACCACTTTGCCGGTCCAGTTCAATTCGCGGCCTGCAACGTCAGCCTTAATCAGTGCGGCAGCGCCTCGTCCGTCCCTGGAGGTAAAACCCGGCACATCAAACCAGAAGAGCGCTTCTCCTTCCAGGGGAACGACAATTTCCGCTGCTTCGGTTGAGTAGAGACTCCCCAGACTTTGGCCAGCGGAAACATATTGGCCAATGTCCACATTCTCTTCTCCCACCCGCCCATTAAAAGGCGCTTTGAGTTCTGTGCGCTCTAAATTCAGTAAGGCCTTGCGAAGATCTGCCTCATCAGCTTCCAACTCTGCCTTCGCCGCTGCCAGCTGCGGCTCCTTGGCCACCAGTGGCGGCGGCTTGCTGTTTTCCTTGGAACTCCCTTCATAGAGCAAACGCCACTCATCTCTTGCTGCGGCAGCCTCTTCCTCTGCCACTTGAAGACGACTCTCTGCGTCTTTCACCTTGGCTCTAGCCAAGGTGACGGCCAACTGGTAATCAACTGGGTCGATTCGCAACAAAAGGTCATCTTTTCTGAAGACGCCTCCGTTTACCATTGAGGGGGATGCATAGACCACTTTTCCGCCAACTTGGGGTACGAGATTGATTTCCCGTAAAGGCCCCACAGTCCCCTCACCCTGGATGTATACCTTTTGGGGTCCAGTCTTAACTGCCATAGTTCGGACCATGGGCACGGGAACGGGAGGTTTACGTCTCTCCATTTCAGGCTTGCTGGCTGTAAGTGCCCAAAAGCCCAAAACACCCAGAGCTACAAAGGTTATGCTGATAGCAAGCTGAACAACTCTTTTTTTCCTGTTACTCATGGTTATAAATTCTCCAGTTTTTGGTCAATTCTCACCACGAAGATCACGAAGGCGTTACAATACCATTCGTTTAATTCCATGTTTCATATACTTCACATTAAAGTTCATCAATAGCCCGATTGATATACCAGACAACTTCATATATGTAAGTAACTGGGCTTGGTGAACTGGCAGAACTTTATCCACGCTCTTAAGTTCAACTATAATGGTTTTGTCTATGAACAAGTCGACACGATAACCGCAGTCGAG
>JASFKF010000304.1:0-3840 GCA_050118775.1 Syntrophobacterales bacterium | reverse complement strand
GAAAAGAGAATTCCTATAAAGAAATGAAAAGGCTAGACACATTATCTCAACTCCTCACCTGTTCCTTTCCCCCCTTGTAGGACCTTCAGGGGAAGGAATTGCTTCTTGAGCTCTTCAACCAGTTAGCAACTCAGGTTCCATTTCAAGAACTCAGCTTCAGACCTGGAAAGAGCGCCCTCACACTGGTAAAAAAGTTCAGCAAGTGGTAATAAAGGATTAGGGTTGCGAGGACTGAGCCGGCCCAGCGGGGCTTTTAAAGTCACTCTTTGATGCGAGTGTCTGCTGGGGTAATGGAGTGATGGAGTATTCGAGTACTGAAGTACTGTGCAATCTCAAACTTCAACCAGCAAATTCCAAGGTGTCGGGTATCAGCGTCTTAGGTTTCAGATTTCAGGTGTCAGGAAGGCTAAACACAAAAGCTGAAACCTGAACACTGAAACCTTATTCTTTTTCCAATGCGCCAAAATTCAGAAAATAGATTTCCTTACACGGCCAAGGCACTCTTGCTGGGCATCCTCATTGCCCAAGTTATAGCTACCATACAGGTCTACCTGTCAAACCTCGATCTTTACCGCAATCTATCGCTCATAAAAGCCGCAGGCTACCTCACCATACCGAGTCAACACACCATGCCCAGCCTGCAGAATTTCGTTCCCGCCTTCTTGGGCGGTCTTTTTTTCACCTTGAGTGTTGGTGCAGGTCTAAGCCTGTTCTCGTTGGGCGCGGCCTGGCTATGGCATCGGGTGTTTTCCCGAGACCGATATATTTTGATCTTTTTTTCGTTGTTTTGGCTTTGTTCTCTGGTGGTACTGAATAACCGTGGCTTTACTTTTGGGGCTACATGTTATTTTTTGGTCATCCCCCCCGTGACCTTCCTGGCTACCCTCAGATGGATGGTTCCGCGTCCAGTCAAAAGGGAGTGGAGCCACGGTATGGTACACTCCATTCCGATTGTGGTGCTGGCATTGCTGTGGGCATCTCAAATTGACGGCCGCTTTTTTGTCGACTTCAGAGACATTTGCCTCCTCTCCAATCCTGTTGGGATAAAGATTAACGATTTTTACTATAACTATACCCTCTACCCGGCTGAGGTATTCAAGTCTCTGGACCAGAAGCTTCTCAAAACATGCACCGTGCAAGAACTTAAAAACGAATCCCTCCATGCGCGGGTGGAGATGGAATTGCTTGATCAAGACTACCTCCCAGTGAAACCAAATGATACAGTTGACCTCAAGGTAGTGCAAGATGATGGTATGCTGGCCTTCAAGCACGATGAAAAGATGATCCTCCAGACCACGCTCTCAGATTTTCTCGCCGAACCGACAACTCCATTGAAAAAATTCTCTGCCAAGAGTGACAGAAACGCTTTTTTCCGGCAGTTTACCTTCTTCTCTCTTGTAATAGGATTGCCCCTTGTCCTCTATTTGCTCCTCCATGCTCTGATCCGTTTCCTTTGTTCCTTGTTTCTGGGTGTCAGGACCTCTTCGCTCATTGCTTCTGTCCTCTGTCTAATTTCCGGTCTAAGCATTCTGATCCCATTTCACTATATGAGAGGTACAGACATCAATTTGAAGGATGTCTCCCAGGCTCTGGCCTCACATTCCTGGCAAGAGCAAGTTGCCGCCTTGAAGATCATAGAGCGAAAGGGGCTGGAAGTAAGTAGCTTCCAACCGTATCCGAAGCTGCTGGCGAGCCCACACATACCAGCGCGCTATTGGTTGGCCCGGGCACTGGCTGTGAGTCGTCGTCCTGAAACCTACAGAAATCTCCTGGCCTTTCTGGATGATCCCCATCCCAATGTGGTTTCAATGGCCTTTTATGGACTGGGGCAGAGGGGAGACAGGCGATCCATTAGCGAGATTCTAACAAGAATAAAAAGTTCAGATCACTGGTACAACCAGTGGTATGCCTACAAAGCTTTGCGAGCTCTGGGATGGAAGCAAAAAAAATCCAGTTAAGAACCCTGTTCCTCTGCCTTGCTGCAGTAATTCCCGTCGAACTGGGCACTTGGGTGGTGGCTTCTAAGTCCGCATACCACCCTATGCTTGTTCTGGCTGCTGCTCGTCTCCTCCAAATTCTCCTGATTGTCTTGATTGTAGTAATCCGGGGAAAAGGATTATATTCCATAGGCTTGGCTCGATCAGGGATGGCCTCTGGCTTGAAAAAAGGTCTGCTCTGGTCAGTCGGCTTTGGAGCAATCGCCTCCCTTCTCTGTATCGGATCGTTCGCTGCCGGCATAAATCCACTCACCTTGATACAAATGCGTCTACCGGCACAGACTGTGGACCTTGTCCTCTTTTTCATTGTTGGCGGGATGGTAGGTCCTGCAGCAGAGGAGCTTTTCTTTCGGGGAATACTTTACGGCTTCCTGAGGCGATGGGGGGTTATTGTGGCCCTTGTCGTCAGCACTATGATCTTCGTGTTCTGCCACCCCATTAGTCATGGAATCCCGGTCACCCGTTTGGTGGGAGGTCTTGTCTTTGCTGCTGCATATGAGATAGGAGGCAGCTTGATTGTCCCCATTACCATCCATGGACTGGGAAACCTGGCAATCTTTACCCTCTCCCTGGTATTTTAGACCCTTACCCTACCCTCCTTTACAATACCTGAATAAGACGCAAGGTACACTGCGCCAGGCGCAGGGTTCACCCTGTGGAATCCCCCCTCCGGCTGGTCCCGCAGAGCGGGAATCCCACAGGGCAAGCAAGGCAAAAATCCGCTATTTATAGCGGGCTGGAGCACTCTCCCACAAGAACTGACACCTTATATTACCCCATCTGTTACGATTGAAATTACCATGTGTAAAACATTGCCCCACACTGCTATTCCTTTTTTTTATGGGAAGCTAAATCTGTCAGGAAACACAAAAGCGGAGTCAGAAACTCCGCTGTGTTCTTCGAAAAATGAATAGTTCAAGCCGACGCTAGATATAGTAGCTAGTTCTAAAACCGCAAAGTGTAGATTAAAGTATGAGATGTAAAGTCCCTTTGGAATGACGGGAGAGTTTGTATTTTTTTAACGCTGCAATTGTAGCCAGCTGAAATGGCTAAACTAGGGAAAGAATATCTTTTTGGCACTGTTTTTGCTGGAAAAAATCACATGGTAAGGAAAATAAAGATTTATGCCTCGGGGTAACTATATGAGACGCTATTATTTAGTCTTTGAGACGGAATCATTACATAAAACAATCTATCCACTTCTGGAAGCCACAACGATTGGCCGCGACACCAGTAATTCGATAGTGCTATCGGATGCAACTGCATCTCGCAAACATGTCAGAGTACGTTTCTGGCAAGGCTCTTGGGCGGTGGAGGATCTGGGCAGTGCCAACGGTATAATCATTAATGGTGAACGCGTAGAAAAAACCTCTATCAAACCAGGAGACTCATTCAAAATTGGAGAAACCATATTCCTATTGGCTGAAAGAGAAATCGCCGAGTCGAAGGACCCGCTTCATACAACCATGCTGGCCATCTCTACAATCATAAAGGGCGAGGACAGTCGAGCCACAGGGGAAGAACCTGATTGTTGGTCTGAAAAGCTCGCAGATGCCATCTTCAAAATTCCGTTCTTTGTTCCCCTCACAGAGACAGAGCGCGAGTATTTGGCAGAGAACGCTATAATGCACACATTTAATGCGGGCGAAATAGTCTTAAAGCAAGGAGATCCAAGGCGTTCTATATATGTCGTTTTGGATGGCAGGGTTATGGTATTCACTACCGATCATGCGGGGAATGAATTGGAACTGGCAACTTTGGACGCCGGTCAATTTTTTGGCGAAATGTCACTGGTGAGCAGTAAACCTCACTTGAGTTCGGTATCGACCATTGAATCAAGCGT
>JASFKF010000303.1:0-3849 GCA_050118775.1 Syntrophobacterales bacterium | reverse complement strand
TACTAAATCGGGTGGCGCGAGAAATTTTCGGCCATGAGATTAAGATCTCACTTAAAGCTGGCGGGGAAGAAATTCGCCGTGAACAACGGGGTAAGACTGACAGGCAGAGGCTTCAGCAGCAAAAGGCTCTAAAACATCCACTAGTAACAGAAGCTTTGGAGATATTCGGCGGAGAAATTGTTGAGGTGAAGGTGGGACCAAAAAAGTCAAAGTAGGGGTATTTTGGATTGCGAATTTTGGATTGCGGATTTCAGGTTTGAGATTGTAGGTTCTTAATTCCTAATTACGTCCGTCATCGTCAAATCTGCAATCTGAAATCAGCAATCGATAAAGGGGGATATGCATGACAAAAGGTTTTGGAGATATGATGCGACAGGCCAGAGTTCTGCAGGAAAAGATGGCCAAAATGCAAGAAGAGCTTGGAGACAAGGTTGTGGAGTCCTCTGTTGGTGGAGGTATGGTAATTGCCAAAGCCAATGGGCGTCAAGAGTTGCTCTCAATTGAACTGGAACCTGAGGTGGTTGATCCAGATGATATAGAAATGTTACAGGATCTAATCGTTGCTGCGGTGAATGACGCCTTGAAGAGGGCGCAGGAAATGGCGGCCGAAGAGATGAGTAAGCTCACCGGTGGCATAAAGCTTCCCGGGGGGATGAAAATGCCAGGGCTGTTCTGATATGCTGCCCACTGCCGTTAAAACGATGAAAAACTGACGACGATCCGCCTTAGGCGGAAGCACTGACACTAATTCCGAAGGACGTGTAATGAGTGTGTATCCATCCTCCCTCCAGCGCCTGGTCACTGACTTATCCAGGCTTCCGGGGATAGGCCATAAAACAGCTGCACGGCTGGCCCTATATCTTTTCCGCGCACCAAGGGAATACACTGAGTCCCTTGCTGCAAGTATCTTGGAAGTCAAGCGAGACATAGGCTTTTGCTCCACCTGCTTCAATCTCACAGACAAAGATCCTTGCCAGATTTGCAAGGATCCCAATCGTGATACAAGTGTTCTCTGCGTAGTGGAAGAAGTGGGGGATTTGCTGGCTTTGGAACAGGCCGGAGTCTTCAATGGTCGCTACCACGTCCTTCAAGGGGTTTTGGCACCCCTAGACGGCATTGGCCCTGAAAACTTGCGGATCAAGGAACTAGTGGAACGGTTGCAGCAAGAATCTATCAAGGAGGTTGTTCTCGCCATTAACCCCAGCACCGAAGGGGAGGCCACCTCTACCTACATTGCCGGGCTGCTGAAAAAGCACGGAGTCAGTGTCAGCCAGATTGCCCAGGGGATTCCCATGGGTGGCGATCTAAAATACACTGATGCTGTTACCTTAAAGCGGGCCATAGAAGGACGCCGAGAACCACGGTGAAAGAGGTGAGTTTATTCGGCGACTTGAAATTCCTTGACTCACTCGGCCTGGAGGGTTATTGATTAGTCGTTGCACATATATTGCATGTGTTCACTGCTTGTGTACCTAAATTTTGACTGACCTTCTCTGAGCATTTCTAAGCATAAATCTTTACTGTAGTACTAACATTGGAGCCACAGCCATGATTGAGATTAGATTTCACGGGCGAGGCGGTCAGGGTGCAGTGACCTCAGCTGAATTGACTGCATTAGCGGCCATCGAACAAGGAAAGTACGCTCAGGCCTTTCCTAGTTTTGGCCCGGAGCGGCGGGGAGCACCGGTTATGGCTTTCGTACGGGTGAGCGATGAGCCTATCAGAACTAGAGAGAAAATTTACGAGCCCGATATTGTGGTGGTTTTGGATCCCACTCTCCTAGACATCGTAAATGTTGCTGCCGGATTAAAAGACAATGGGGTAGTGGTGCTTAATACCACCAAAAGTGAGAAAGAAGTTCGCCAGGTCAGTGGAATCAAAGCTAAACTGGCATTAGTGGATGCAAGCAGAATAGCCATGGAAACCATGGGGGTTCCCATTACTAACACTACCCTGCTTGGAGCAATGCTTAAGGCAACTGATCTGTTGCCGCTTTCGGCCTTGGAGGGGCCTTTGCAAGAGCGCTTTGGCCGAATTGCCGGCAAGAACATCAAGGCATTTCAGCGGGCTTATGAAGAGACCGTGATAAAGGAGTAACCAATGGCTAAAGAGACGGGAATGGTCAGCTGGAAGGATCTAGCTCTAGGATGTGCCATTGTCAAGCCTGGAAGTTCTGCTGAGTTGAAAACAGGTGATTGGCGCTCACAGCGTCCCGTGACGGATTACGAAAAGTGCATTCAATGTGGGCAGTGTTATATTTTCTGTCCCGATATGGTTTACACTCAGAATGAATTGGGGTTTTATCAGCCGAATCTTTTCTATTGCAAGGGATGCGGGATCTGTGCCCGCGAGTGCCCTGCTGATGCGATCAGCATGGTAGAGGAGAGTGAATAGATATGGCCAAAAGGGTGGGTATTGAGGTTTCGCTTGCCGTGAGTGAGGCAGTGAAACTGGCCAACGTGGATGTGATTGCCGCTTATCCAATCACGCCTCAGACCCATATTGTAGAGCATTTGTCTGAGCTTGTGGCTGACGGGGACCTTGATGCGGAGTTTATTCCGGTGGAATCGGAACACTCGGCAATGAGCACTTGCTGCGGTTCTTCAGCAGCTGGCGCCCGAACCTATACTGCCACGAGTTCACAAGGGCAGGCGCTCATGTTGGAGATCTGTTATATTGCACCGGCCCTGAGGCTGCCAATCGTGATGAGCGTGGCCAACCGGTCTCTTTCGGGTCCAATCAGCATCTGGAATGACCATTCCGATATGATGATGAGTCGTGATACGGGATGGATTCAGACGGTGGCGGAAAATGGCCAAGAGGCTTTTGACCTCACGCTTCATGCCTTTCGGGTAGCGGAGGACCCTCGGGTCTTACTGCCGGTGATCAATAACTTGGATGGCTTCACCTTGACCCACGTGATTGAGCCCATTGAGATTCTCGACCAGAAAGAGGTTGACCGCTATTTGCCACCCTA
Organism: Syntrophobacterales bacterium; assembly: GCA_050118775.1. Classification (GTDB taxonomy): domain Bacteria; phylum Desulfobacterota; class Syntrophobacteria; order BM002; family BM002; genus BM002. Next base: position 872 of record JASFKF010000303.1, on the reverse strand, counting down.
TAAACCGCAGATGCGGCTAGATCCAGAAAATCCAGTTAGCATAGGGCCAGTAGGTATGCCTGAGGTTTATACCGAGGCGAAAAAGGCGCAGGACGAAGCGATCAAAAATGCTAAGTCGGTAATTATCGAGGCATGGCAGGAATTTGGCGATCTTTTTGGACGGTACTATAAACCGGTGGAGACTTACCGCACCGAAGGAGCTGAAACACTGCTGGTAACCATGGGAAGCCTCAGCGAAACGGCAATGACCGCAGTGGACCGAATGCGTGCCCATGGCAAAGATGTGGGGCTTGTACGGATTAGGTTGTTCAGGCCTTTTCCCTTCGAGGAGTTTCTGGCGGCTGTTGAGGGTGCCAAGCAAATCGCGGTCATGGACAGGGCTCTAGGCCTCAATGGCTCTGGCGGACCTCTTGCCACCGAAGTCAAGGCTGCGCTTTATGATGAGCCAGAGCGGCCCTACATCTGGAATTATGTGGCTGGGCTAGCAGGTCGGGACGTAACCATAGAAAATTTCGTGGAAATGGCTGACGGAGTGGAGGCGGCAGCAGCTGACGGACTTCGATCCGGCTATACCATGATCAATGTGAGGGAATGATGAGCAAGGCAGCCGATGATTTGAAAGATTTTCAGCGATTCACCCCCAAGAAGTTGCCAGTGGAAGAACCACTGGCTCCGGGACATAGGGCCTGTCAGGGATGTGGTGAGGTACTGGCCTTGCGTCAGGTGATGAAGGCGCTGGGAAACAATGTGATTGTGGTGAGCGCCACCGGCTGTATGGAGATTATATCATCCCCCTACCCTCAAAGTGCCTGGCGAGTACCGTGGCTACATGTGGCTTTCGAGAATGCTGCGGCAGTGGCCAGTGGAGTCGA
>JASFKF010000302.1:0-3859 GCA_050118775.1 Syntrophobacterales bacterium | reverse complement strand
AAGCGGCTGGCCAGTTCCAGTTCTCCGATAATAGAAATAGACCTGGATTGGGCTTCCCTTAACTCTGGCAAGTCCAGGGGGACGCCTGGACTAACAACAATCAAATCCGCCTGGGTAAAGACTTCAACCGGATGACCTGCCAATGCCAAGGAGCAGCCTAATCTTTCAGCGGAATCTGCCGTCGAACCTAGCTCAGAGGCTGAAAGGTGGTCGGTGACGGTAACGCGGGCTCCTCTACTTACGAGAAACTCAGCAGTGGCTAAACCACTCTTGGCCAACCCAACAACTAATACCTTTTTATCTCTGAGGTCTTCCATTGCCCTTTTCCCACCTGCGGTCTCAAGCCAAATCACTTTTCTCACAGTATGGCTCTGACCGGGCTTCCATTCCTCTTATTTTTCCTTAAACTTGGACAAGAGAATCTCTACTACCTTTTCCATCTGCATTCCCCGAGACCCTTTTACCAGCAGCCAGTCGCCGGCCGCCATCAAGCTGTGGACTTGGGCGGCTATTTCCTCGTGGCTGCCGGCCTCGGTGAGTTGCTCCTTAGCCATACCGGCCTCAGCAGCACCAGCGAGGAGGTGGGAGGCCTGTTTGCCCATGGCCAGAAGGTGATCAACCCCCTTTTTAGCTGCCATCCTACCCACCTGCCTGTGGAGAGAAGCACTCTCTTCTCCCATTTCCAGCATGTCACCGAGTGCTGCTAGAGCTCTTCCTTGTTGCTTAACCTGCATCAATGTTTCCAGAGCGGCGGCCATGGAGCCGGGATTGGCATTGTAAGTATCATTTATAACGCGGATGTCACCAAAAAGAGTGAGTACTTCCATCCGCTTGTCAACGGGGTGGAAATCGGCCAAGGCAGCACTAATCGTGCTTGCCGGCAGGTTCAAAGCCCAGGCAACCGCTGCCGCGGCTACAGCGTTTTTGATGTGGTGCAGGCCAAGTACGGGCAGGTGAATCTCAAGAGTCTCTTTTGGTAGCCTGAGAAGGAAGCGACTACCTTCCCCATCCATACTAAGGACTCGTTCAAGTGACACCTCTGCTGAATCACCTTTTGATGAGAACCTCACCTGCCGTCCAGGGAAACTGGAAGCTTCGTTTAAAACCCTGGGGTCGTCTTGGTTGACCACTATGGTGCCAGTGGCTGTCATACCCGCGAACAGTGCCCCTTTGGCGGCTTGAATGGAGGCAAGATCTTTCATTCCCTCCAAATGGGCCGGCTGAATATTAGTGATCATTCCCACGCTTGGCTGAACTATTTCGGTCAAGCGCTCTATTTCACCCGGTTGATTCATTCCCATTTCTATCACTGCGGCCTCATGGGTGCTGTCTAATTGCAGCAAGGTAAGGGGCACCCCCACGAGATTATTGAAAGTTCCATGATTTTTGAGAACCTTCCAAGAGCGGCTAAGAATAGCCGCAACCATCTCTTTGGTAGTGGTCTTGCCATTTGACCCGGTAATGGCCACCACCGGGATTGAATGATGAGCCCGCCAAAAAGATGCCAAGTCACCAAAGGCGCGGAGAGTATCGCTAACGCCAATCATAGTGACCTGAAGAGCCTCGGCGTCTAATATTTCTGCCGAACTGAGGGCCACAACCACACCGGCTGAACCACTGCTTGTCGCCTGTGCAATAAACTGGTGACCATTAAAATTTTCCCCCACCAAGGCGACGAACAACTCACCTGGACGGAGGGTTCGGCTATCGGTGGAGATTCCAAGGAAAGTTTGCGTTTTCACCCCCCCTAGCAGTTCTCCCCCGGTGGCCTCCAAAACGGCATCCAGCGTCCATCCATTTGCCATTTGCTCATTTGTCATTTATCATTTTTTTCGCCGCGTCCCCGCGTCGCCCCGTCTCCGTTTCGTTCCGCTCTGCCCCGGGCCCCAGCTGCATGCCTACTGCTTACTGCTTACTAATTCCCTCTTCCTGCGTCTTTCCAGTGCCTCTGCCGCCACAATTCGATCGTCGAAATCAATGCGCTTATTACCGAGAATCTGATAGTTTTCATGACCTTTGCCACCGATATAAATCACATCCCCTTCGGCGGCGTAATCAATGGCCAGGTGAATAGCTTCGCTGCGGTCTACCGACATGGTGTAACCGCGCTTGCAATTGCCGCCACACTGGGCGAGTGAAGAGAAAAAGGGAAGACCCTGGGCCCGGACACCTGCCTCAATATCAGCCATGATGGCTTCTGGCACCTCACTTCTTGGATTGTCCGAGGTAATAACAACGAGGTCAGCCCTCTGAGCCGCGGCCTCTCCCATAAGAGGCCGTTTGCCCCTATCCCGATCGCCGCCGCAGCCGAATACGCAGATAATCCTCCCAGAATGGAGTTCTCTCAAGGAGTCCAGGGCTTTCTCCAAGGCATCGGGAGTGTGAGCATAATCAACCACTACGTGCACCCCTACATCGTTGGGAATGTTCTCTAGTCTTCCCGGAACCCTGGCCAGGGTTTTCTGACCCGAAGCAATGGTTTCGAGTGGCAAACCAAGTCCCACTGCCACGGCTGTGGCGGCGAGCAGATTGTAAAGGTTGAGCCGACCGAGCAGGGGAGAGTGTACCTCAAGCTCACCCCTGGGAGTTTGAATCAGGGCTTGAATGCCTGAGAAGTCACACCTGACTTGCTCGGCCCTGATTTCCGCATCTCCTGAAAGACCAAAACGGAGCAAGGGGCCGTCGATTAGGCTAAACAGTTTTTCGCACCACAGATCATCCGTATTGATTACTGCAAGGGCGGGCGGTTTGCCTTTTTCTTGCAAGATATGGGAAAATAGACGGCTTTTGGCGGCAAAATACTCCCCCATAGTGCCGTGATAATCCAAATGGTCCTGGGATAAATTGGTGAAAAGACCCACTCCAAATCGGGTTCCGTCCACGCGGTGCATGTCTAGGGCATGGGAAGTGGCTTCGAGCACCACGTGGGTTACCCCCGCATCCAGCATTTCTCTGAGAGTGCACTGCAAATCTACTGATTCTGGTGTAGTTACAGATGCTGGTTGCACATAACCAGGATAGCGAACGTCCACCGTGCCTATCACCCCCACCTTCAGGCCGCAAGCGGCGAGAATGGACTCCAGTAGGTAGGTTGTAGTGGTCTTACCGTTGGTTCCGGTGATGCCGATAACCGTAAGGCTATGGGAGGGAAAACCGAAGAAGCGGTTGGAAAGTTGGGCCAGAGCAGCCCTGGTGTTGTCAACTTCAATAATAGTTACCCCGGGCATGGGGGCCAGTGGCTTTTCCACAATTACAATTCGAGAGCCCCGGTCAATGGCCCGCTGAACAAAATCATGACCGTCGCTTTGAGTCCCTTTGATTGCTACAAAGAGACTTCCCTCAGAGGCTTGGCCGCTGTGGTAAGTAATCGCGTGGACCTCACGTTCCACGTTGCCGTGTAGTTGAAGAACAGTAAGATCCTGAATCAGGTTCTGCAACAGCAATGTTTGCTCCCTAATCTGCAGCCAAGATAAGACTGCAGGAGTCAACCGTGCTGAGATTTCTGCCCGGTTCAGGATTCTGTCCTACTACTCTGCCACTTCCGTGAACATCCAACGAACCGGCAAAATTTTTCAGTCGATTGAGTGCGGCTCTGAGGCTAAGGCCCGTGAGATCGGGCATCACCATGGATTGGTTGTACTTTGTCCGGTTGTAGGCCACCGGCTGTAGGGCTACGAGTGAAGGTTGTGATGGTACAACATTGTCAAAAGAGACAACTTTTTCTGATTTTTCATTTATCCTCTCCGGAGGCACTTGCAGTGCATGGAGAGCCTGCTGGGTAATGCGGCGAAAGGTTGGAGCTGCAACCACTCCACCATGAAATCCCTTTTGAGGTTCGTTGACCACCACCACAACTAGG
>JASFKF010000301.1:0-3869 GCA_050118775.1 Syntrophobacterales bacterium | reverse complement strand
CACTGCTAGATCGAGTTCCGGTTCCGTTTTTCCCGGTCCGCTAAAGAGAATGTTTTGACAGCCCATACCAAGGGCAGTCTCGAGCTCAAGACCACTGGAGACATCTAGGCCAAGGCCAAATTTCAGCAGACTTTTGGCCACTGCAGGGTGGTTGTTGCTTTTCACGGCGAAAAATGCACGGAGCCTGGGAATCTCCTGCGAAAAAGCGGTGGTGAACTCCTTTGCCCGCTGCAGCAGAACATTTTCATCGAAGAGATAGACGGGCGTACCATGCCGCTTGGAAAAGTCCAAGAAAAGTTGCCTTTGCGCCAAAAACGAACGGACGTAGGCGCAAATGACTTCATCTTCTAGAACGGGGCTGACATTCTCAAGGATCGCAGCAGCCTTGTGGAGAAGAATTCTGGAATTATTCATCCTTCAATCTCCATTATTACTTTTAGTTTGCTTTCAAGTTCGGCACATTCTGTCTCCAGGGAAGTACACACCGTTGGCCTGAAAATGACATGGCCGAAAAGGCGAGAATCGTAGTCATACGGTGGAAGGACCACCCTGTGCCCCGGCCTCCGCTTGATGAAAACCTGCTGCACCCTTGGATCCCGGCCGAGATCCCCTTCGTCGATCTCTTTAATCGTGCCTTCATGCTGGGCGAAAAGTCGCAAGCCCACCAGAGTTTTCCAGCTTTGCTTCGTAAAGGTAGAGGTCTTTCGGCCCTGGGCCACATCCAAGGCCAACCCAATCATGTCGAGACCGCAGCTCTGCTGAATCAACCAGGGAAGACAGTCACCTCCAGGTCTGGGAGTGAGTTCTAATAGGTAAGCTTTCCCCTGAGACACAATGAAATCCACCATACAAAGAGCCCGCTCAAGGCCAAGGGCTGTGGCTGCTCGGTAGAGTTGATCCACAAAGACGGCGGCGGGTATTTCCGCAGGAAGTTCGGCTGGAACAACATAGGCGGCAGTTGTTGCACCCACCTGATTTTCTGCAGTGAGAATTTTTTTCGCCGTGCGGATTACCTCCAGACGGCCGTTTTCCAAGAAGAAGTCGCAGCTATACTCTTGGCCGGGAATGAATTCCTCGAGCACCACATCCTGTATCGGATTAAAGTCTCCAGGGGCTAAGGGATCCTGCAAATAGAGGCGGTTTTCTCCGGCCTTACTCAGGCGATTGATCATGGTGTCATAGGCCTGCAGGCAATCATTGTGATCAGAACAGCGGAATACTAGCTCGCCTCCCGAGCCGGTTAAAGGCTTCAAAATTACAGATTTGCCCACCCGGTCTAGTAACTTAAAGAGGTCTGCACGGTTACGCACGACGACAGCTTCTGGACAGGCAACTTCGGCTCTCTTCCACACCTGCTTAGAGATAAATTTGTTGCGGCTCTGCGCCACAGCAGAGGGGGAAGGGAAGGGCAGGCCAAACCGCTCAGCGAGAAAAGCGGCAGATCCCAAATACTCACAATCGAAGCAGGCCACACCGTCAACTGCAAGACGGTAACGGTGGAGGTGATCTTTGAGGACCCTGAGAACCTCAGCATCATTGGTGAAATGGCAGAGGATCTCCTCGCCCGCTCCGGGAGTCTCCTCGCTGGCCTTAATCCTTTCCACAGGGTTGGTTAAGAACAGCGCCCTGTGAGGATAGCGGCGCCGGATTAGATCAATGTAATCTGAGGTGGTCCCGACGACCACCACGCGTGGAGAGTGCATATGCTTGTCTGGCCAAAAAGAGCAATCTGCTCTAGGCGGCTTTTGCCACAATATTTGTCATCAAATACAGGGGCCTAGGGGTGAGGTGAAACAGCTTTTTCCAGTTGAAATCACCGCAAAGGAAGTCGACCCTGTCCAGTTTCTCTTCGCATGCCCGCTGCATGTGGTGAAAATTAATAAGTTTTGCCACTCCCAGATAGCGGCTGTTGGTTCCGCCGGCCAAAAGAGTGTACACTCCCCGGTAGACGCATCCCATGTCTACGGCCGCTGGTTCATCGTTGATTATGACCGTGGTAAACCTCAGCCACCCCTCCTCCTGGAACAGCTTGGCTAGGGCCCGAAAGCTCTCTCGAAACCGGGGATCAAAAAAGTAGGAATGACTACCGAACCGTTCCATGTTCAACTCGACCATGATGTCGAAGTCTCTGATGTCGTCGAGCCTGTAAGTAACACCCTGGCTCTCGATGGCGGCCAACTCCCTGAGGATGTTCTTCCTCGATTTGCGGGAAAATTCTCCTAGGTAGTTCGACATGTCGTAGCCGTGATCTGGAGGGACAAACAGATAGCCAAGCTCATCTACAGTCTCTTCCCCGGCTGCGATTCCGGGGAGAGATGACAAGTAACGGAGATGGTAGGGTCGCGGGCAGGCGGAAAGGAGATCCCCGATCCCGTAAATACCATTGCAGATGATCCTGTTCTGCTCCAGCCAAGTCTTACCCTGCCAGGTTTCCCCCGGGAAGAAGCCGTAACACCCGTAATCATCCATCCAGCTCAGAGGAAGCAAACCCTGGATACCATTGCCGTCCTCGGCTACGATAAAGTAGGGCTGGTTGCCAAAGTGTCTGTGGAAGCAGTCACGCACTTCCCAGAGGTCCGTAAAATAGTCGGAGGGCATAACCTCTTGCCAAATAGCCCTGCACTCTTCCAAATTCGAGACTATACGAATAGTCTTCATGCTTATCGCCTCAAAGTGAAACTGGTGATGCAACGGTTTCCACCAAAAAACTTCTGGGCGAATTCAGCCACAACTCCGGGATCATAGGCTTTGCAGCTGAATACATCGAGATAGGTGGTGTTGGTTAGGTTGGCAAAGTGAGCTGAGATAAGAGAAGTTTCGATCAGCTGAACCATGGAAAATCCCGCTACCTTCTCATCCTCCCCAAAGTGGACCACTAGGGTATCCATGTATCTCTTCATCTCTATAAGCTCACAAAGCTCCATGACGAACTGGCGAATCTTTTCTGCGCTTCGGATTGTCTCCGGATCGCATTCGTAGATGTCTATGCTAGATGAAATGCCCCAAACATTTTCCTGTAGTGCCCGGTCCATTATGCTCAGATTCAATACTTGCGCGCTTTCCATGCTCTCTATCCTCCTCTTGTGCTGTTTCAGCTCGTCAAGCGCAAATCTTTGTGTTTACCTATGCTAACCCTTGTTTGACTCTGTCCGTAGACAGTGCCTCATTAATAAATCTGGTCAAACTGGAGACAAAGGCCCCGCGCATTTCCATAAGGGCCTTGTCCACGTCCTCGTCCTCCGTTGAGATGACGGCAAAAGAGTAGTATCCGGAAACAAAACCCGCCACGGCGCAGCCGAAACGGCGCAGGAGTGGCGGGGGAAGTCGGTGGTTAATGACCGAATCTACCAGGTTCTCTATGGACTCTAGATAATTGAGAAACGGTGCTTCGAGTCCCGAGTAACTCTCCTGGAGCTTCAGGCCAGCCAGGCCCTGAAAATAAAGGACGAAGTCCTCCCAACGATTGCGGAAGAAGTCGATGTGGATTTTTACCATGTCGTCAAGTAGAGTGGGCAGATCGACAGTATCTTGGCAGCGCTTGTCAATGCTCTCCATTAGTTCGCCCATCATTCTTTTAATCAACTCGGCAATGACATCATTCTTGTCGGTGAAGTGATAATAGAAAGTGCCTTTGCCCACATCGGCCCTCTCGGTAATGTCGTCGATGGTGGTGCTGTCGAATCCCTTCTCGGCAAACATATCCCGGGCTGCGTTAAGCAGTTTCAAACGAGTCGCCTTGACGCGCCTTTTCTGGCGTGGCTTAGGTTTTCCCTTCCCTTTTGCACTTTTTTCGATCATAGGCCTCCTGACACCCTAAAAACCTCGCTGCGAAAACCATGGGCAATGGGCTCAATTTCCTTTGCAGTTGA
>JASFKF010000300.1:0-3871 GCA_050118775.1 Syntrophobacterales bacterium | reverse complement strand
CCCTCCCATGGTCTTATTTGTGCCTCAGTCAGCGGGAAGGACAGAATTGCCATTGGCAGTAGATTACTAGGTGGAGACAGCAAGATACATGCCTAAACAAATACAAAGATCGCACCACTAGAAAAAACTTGCTTTTTTGTTTCCCGCTCCTTGGATAATCTTTGTAGACAAACCACTTGACAATTATTGGTATTTCTTATAAAAAAAGCGCTTGTTCCTTTAGTTACATATAAAAGTTGGCTTTGATAGAAAGCACCCCAAATAAGTCAAAATCTACTTTGGGGCCTTTTTTTATCTGGAACCTTTGTATACCGTAGCGCGAGTCTGATTTTTTGACCCACATCCTCTTTTCCCGGAAACTCAAATAATAAGGCAAGTGACAAGATGCAGACATTGGAGTCCATCAAATACCAAGTTGCACCTGTGCAGGGTGGATACACAGATCAAATCTTACAGTTGGATCTTACCTCTTTGACTCTCTCGACAATCGATGTAGCGCCTGATTACAGGCGTAAATATGTGGGCGGTCGTGGTTATGCCATAAAAATGATCTGGGACGGCACAACCAAAAAAACCCGTTACGATAGTCCGGAAAATATCTTGGTGATGGCCAGCGGACCTCTGGGTAACGAACCAAGATTTCCAGGAACCGGTAAGTTTGTCGTGGGAACAATTTCACCTTTGACGGACACCTTTATCGATTCGAACATTGGCGGTCATTTTGCGCCCCTCCTAAAGATGTGCGGCTTTGATGCCTTGGCTGTGAAAGGGATTTCTAAAAAAGAGGTGGTACTGCTAGTAGACGGAGAAGAGGGCACCATTACTATCGCCGAAGCTCCATCATTCGGAGAGGAGATCGACGCAGGAGGGCTCAGCTACGGGGAAGCCCTCATAAGAGAGTTTGCCGGGGGTGAGTTAACAGAAAATGTAGCTGTAGCCACCACGGGCAACGGAGCCTTGAACGCCAGGTTCGGCATCATAAACAGCCTGTTTTATGACCGGCGCAGAAAACGAATCAGAAGCAAACAGGCAGGCCGCGGTGGCACAGGCACGGTTATGCGATTCAAGGGGTTAAGGGCGGTGCTAGTCCGCTCGAGCCTGCCCCGAGTGCAGGCAAATCATCCGATTGACAAAAAATCCGTCCAGCAAGCGGGAGCCAAACTAAAAAAGGTGATTAGCCAACAAGATCCGAAACAGCTCAACCTCGGCGCTTGGGGGACCCCTGTTTTGGTTGAATACATGAATAAGTTCCACCTACTGCCCGTGAATAATTATCAATATGGCCAGCATCCTGACGCTCCCGAGGTATTTGCCGATGTCTTTTTGAACCGCTACTTCGAGAGAAACGTCCCTGACGGCTGCTATATGGGGTGCAATCTGGCTTGCTCTAAGGGGGCTGAAAACGTGGTATTGACCAGAGGCCCACGGGCTGGTGAAAAAGTAGGTATTGATGGACCAGAGTATGAAACATCTGCTGCCGTAACTTGCCAGGGTATATTCGATCCCCCCTATATAATGGAATATAACTGGTACTGCGACGAGTACGGTCTGGATACAATTTCCATGGGCGTCACAGCAAGCTTTCTTATGGAGTGTTTCCAGCGGGGGTATCTATCTGTCCAAGACACTGGCTACGAGTTGTCCTGGGGCAACATAGACTCTGCTGACCGTCTTCTGCATGAGACTGCACGGGGAGAGGGTATTGGCAAAATATGCGGTCAAGGCGTGCACAGGGCTAAGCAGTGGGTGGCGGAACGGTGCGCCGTCAGGACAAAAACATCCATAGAAGAAACGATGGAGGAGTTGAACAAGTTTGCCATGGAGGTCAAGGGGCTAGAGTTTTCCATGTACATTTGCAAAGAGTCGCTGGCCCAACAGGGTGGCTACGGTTTTTCCCTCAAAGGTCCCCAGCACGATGAGGCGTGGCTTATTTTCATCGACCAGGTTCATAATGAGATACCAACATTTGAAATGAAAGCGCAGGCCCTCAAATGGTTTCCACTTATCCGCACCTGGTTTAATGCCGTGGGTCTGTGTAAATTGCCGTGGATAGATGTGCGCCACCCCGAGGCGGCCAAGACAGATAATCCTTCACAGAACCAACCAACCCTTGAATACTATGCCCAATACTATGGTGCCACCATAGGTGAGAAAAAGACTATCCAAGACATTCTTGATGATTCGGAGAGATTGCATCTGTTACAAAAAATGATCAATTTGCGCCAAGGTAAGGGAACCAGGGACTTCGATCAGATTCCCCTAAGGGGTATGGGGCCGGCTTACCTCAATGAGTACCAATCGCGAAGCGACTATTACGATGAGTGGTTAAAAGAACATCTTGGAATAGACGACAACTTTCCACCCACGGCCGAGGAAAGGCATCAAGCCCTTCTGAGGCTCCGGCAGGATGCTTACCAAAAGCTTTGTGATTCGGTCTACAAGGCTAAGGGATATAATTCAAACGCGGTGCCCCTGCGGGAGACCCTGGAAAAATTTGACCTCCTAGATGAAAAAGCAGAGGCCCTATTGCGAGAATACGGCCCATAACTGAGCAAGCCAAAGTGTGTTGCGGTTGGCAGCACCTAAAAATAATGTTCACTAGGCACTAGGCAGTAGGCACTAAGCACTAGAACTCAAAAAGTTACACCTTTTTGCTTAGTGCCTAGTGTTTAGTTCCTAGTTCCTAGTAGGCTGTATACCTGCCAAGGACTAAATAACTGCGAGATGAAAACCATGTACATATCAGTCACATTTCTAGGATTGCAGAGAACTCAAGCCCAGACCGACCAGATACAGATTCCCCTGTCAAAGGAAACTCGTGTTGCCGACCTTTTAGCCTACATAAAAGAATGTTATCCTAAACTGCCGTTCCCCGATGATACCGTTCTTGTGGCGGTGAATAACAAGCTTTCCTCCATGGAAAGGGTGCTCAAAAACAATGACAATGTAACCTTCCTTCCCTTTCTAGGAGGAGGGTAGATTTTTTGCTTGACATTCGGCGAAGCTGTGTTGTAAATGTTCCAGTCCAACTAGGGAGGGTGATCCCCTCCAGTGGAATCGGCCCCTAAGCACCAAGCTCTCATACTACCTAAATTGCTAAGGGGCCTTTTTTTATGGAAATTTTCGCCCAGCACCTTATACTTCTAACCGACAGCCAACCAACCAATACTCCAAGGCCGTTAAATCACTAGAAGACTGATTCGGCAGTAATAAGCTAGAAAATGCTCAGACTATCGAAATAAAAGTATTGTTTGATTTTTACAGTTGTTGTACAAGGTATAGAACCAAAGCGCCGTTTTTACGAGAAATTTAGGGTTACACTACTCCGAACTGGCAACAAGAACATTTTCTAGATTGGGGGGTGAGTTGATGGTTCCTGAGGAAGAAAGACGCACTTACCCAAGAGCCGAAATTAGATGGCCTGTTACAATCGAAAGCGGACGAGGCACCATTGAGGCCAAACTGAGAAATCTCGGGGTCGGCGGTGCCTATATCCACTGCGAGGAAGCAGCTGAGCCGGGGGAGAGAATCTCTTTAACTATAAGGCCCCCAGAGGCTTCAGCCTTTAAAATCATGGCTGAGGTCATATGGGCAGGCAAGGTTCTGGCCCTTGGCATGGGAGTCCGCTTCCTTGAAATCTCCGATGAAGATCGCCAGTTTATCTCAGATATTGTTTCGCAGCTTCTCAATAGTACCAATCTCAAATGACGGTGGTGGCTGGGGGGTCCCTAATAATGGCCACTGAGAAATGCACAGAATGTTTTATTTCCGGCGAAGCCAAATCAGCGCAACCTGCTGGCCGTCAAAGGATACTGGTCTTCCAACAGAATGGCAGCGGTGAAAGCAAAATACGGGGTATTAGAAAACACGG
>JASFKF010000299.1:0-3873 GCA_050118775.1 Syntrophobacterales bacterium | reverse complement strand
GGATCTGTTATTGCCGCTTGCTGACAGCTGCCTACTGCCGACTGCTAGCTGATAATCCCCTTGTTCTCAGCCCTTTGTTCTGCGAAAATGAAATAATATAAATATGCTCTTCCCCAATTCGATTCGCTTACAGAGGTGACAACATGGTGGTCTTGGAAATCAATCCGCAGAATCCACAGAAACGGTTTATTCGAAGAGCGGCTGAAATTCTCCGTGCCGGTGGAATTATTGCCTACCCAACTGACACTTATTATGGTATCGGCTGTGATATCATGAACAAAAAGGCTATTGCACGAGTTTATTTGTTAAAACGTAGACCCAAGCACAAACCTTTTAGTTTTATTTGTTCGGACCTCAAAAATATCAGTCAATACGCGCAAGTAACCAATTACGCCTACAAAACAATGAAACGTCTCCTTCCTGGGCCATATACCTTTATCTTGGAAGGCTCTCGTTTAGTGCCGAGAATCATGTTGACCAATAGAAAAACTGCTGGCATCAGGGTTCCAGACCATAATATATGTCTCTCCATCGTTAAAGAACTGGGCAATCCCATATTGAGTACCAGTGCGACTGACCCTGCCGGAGAAATACTGGAGTCCGTAGTTGAAATTGAGGAAAGGTTGGGCCATGCTTTAGATTTGATTATTGATGGCGGCCCTGTATCTTTAAAACCTTCAAGTGTTGTCTCCCTCATTGACGACGACCCCGAGATTATCCGAGAAGGCCAGGGAGATGTAAGCGTATTTGGCTGAGTCGGGATCAATGAAAAATGTTTTGCGGGAATGTAATGTTTGCAGGTTGGTGAGACTCGGAAACCCTTGGGCAATACTCAGGAAAGCCTGGCTTCGCCAGGAAGAGGCGGGAGCAGTAAGAGTCCCATATATGGTTGCAAGTTATTGGCAAGCTTCTCTGTGATTCGATCGAACAAGTAGTCAAAGACAGATTTTTTTTCCTTTTCGGGGTAAACAATCTTGGGTTCACCCTCAATTGCGGCCATTTTAGCAGCCGCATTTATCGCATCCTTGAGGTTTCCCAGTTCATCCACCAGCCCCAGTTCCATAGCCTGTTCTCCTGTAAAGATGCGGCCGTCGGCAACCTCTCGCACTTTCTCTACCTTCATCCGCCTTCCTCTGGCCACATCCCGAACGAATTGCTGATGGACATTGTCAACCATGTCTTGCAGATAGGCTTTCTCCTCCGCGGTCATCTCACGCCCGGGATTGCCCACATCCTTGTAGGGGCCACTTTTTACCACTTCCATGCGGAAGCCGATCTTTTTTAGAAGTTCCTCGAAATTGGTGAACTGTAAAATTACACCTATACTGCCGGTGATAGTGCCCGGATTGGCATAAATCTTCTGGGCAGCGCAAGCGATGTAGTAGCCCCCGGAAGCAGCAACAGAACCCATTGAAACGACCACCGGCTTCTCCCTCACCGTGCGTCTTATTTCCTGGTAAAGTTCCTGTGAGGGGCTAACACCACCGCCGGGAGACTCAATTCGAACCACCACGGCCTTAACCGAACCATCTTTTCTGAACTTGGCCAGCTCTTCTATTGTTGGTTGGACGTTTCCTATTACTCCCTTTACTTCGAGGACGCCAACCTTGTCACCAAACATCAGTCCTGCTTCACGGCCACGCAAATGCGAAAACCAAGCAATGCTGCCAAGAAGGGCAACAAGGATCAGAACTAATACGCTACCCGCCAGCAAGACGGAACGTTTTCGCACCTTCCCGCCTCCTAGTTTGTGTTCGGTCCTTGTTTAAGCAACAACTTTGGATCTATTCCTTGTCCTCCCCTCCCAGAAGGTTGTCAGCACGTCCTTCCAACTCCTCTTTAAGCAGCTGACCGAGATTCGAGGTAGCCGCCTTGGGGCTATCTATGTAATCGTAATAACGAGTTTTTTCTTCTTCTTCTTCCAGCCGCTTAAGGGAAAGTCCTATCTTGCGTTCTTCTTTACCTATATTTACCACCTTGGCGGTTACCTCTTGACCTTCTTGAAAAAGCCCTACAGGTGTCTTGATCTTTTCTTTGCTTATTTCTGAAACGTGAACTAACCCCTCAATTCCTTCTTCAACTTCCACAAAGAGACCAAAATCCGTAACATTAGTCACCGTGCCAACGACTGAGCTTCCCACGGGGTATCTCTTTGGAATCTCTTCCCATGGATCGGCATTCAGTTGTTTCACTCCTAAAGAAAAACGCTCATTTTCTTTATCAATGTTCAAAACAATAGCCTGGATTTCTTCTCCCTTCTTGTAGAGTTCAGAAGGATGTTTGATTCGTTTAGTCCAAGAAAGATCAGAAATATGCACAAGGCCGTCGATGCCTTCATCAATGCCAATAAAAAGTCCAAAATCTGTAATATTCTTGATCTTCCCCTGAATGGTAGTGCCCACTGGGTACTTTTCACCAATGACGTCCCACGGGTTGGGCTCCACCTGTTTCATACCCAAGCTGATCCGTTTGTTCTCTTTGTTTAGATTGAGAACTACAGCCTCGACAATATCACCCACCGAAACGACCTTCGACGGATGGCGAATTTTTGCGGTCCAAGACATTTCAGAGACATGAATTAGCCCTTCAATACCCGGCTCCAGTTCCACAAAAGCCCCATAGTCCGTGAGGCTTACCACCCGTCCTGTCACACGTCCACCTTCAGGATATCTTTCATCAACCGAGCTCCAAGGGTCATCTGTCAACTGCTTCAGCCCCAAAGAGACCCGTTCCTTTTCAGAATCAAAGTTCAGTACCATCACTTTTATGGTATCGCCTATGGAACACATCTCAGATGGATGCCCCACTCGCCCCCAACTCATGTCGGTAATGTGAAGCAAACCATCGATTCCACCCAAATCAACAAAAACTCCGTACTCCGTGATGTTTTTTACAACACCTTCGAGGACTTTTCCTTCTTCCAGCCTTTCTAGGGTGTCAGACTTGAGTGCCTCCCTTTCTTTCTCCAAGAGGACCCTACGTGAGAGCACCACGTTTCGCCTTTTCTTGTTATATTTCAAAATCTTGAATTGACTCTGCTGACCAATCAGACTGTCAAGGTTGCGAACCGGCCGCAGATCAACCTGGGAGCCAGGTAAGAAAGCCTGCACGCCAATGTCAACTGAGAGCCCACCTTTCACCTTGGAAACAATTCGGCCCTCGATAACACCGTCATCTTTGTAAATTTTGCTAATTTCATCCCATACCTTGATCTTGGCGGCCTTCTCTTTGGAGAGCACTATTTCACCATTTTCGTCCTCGTGATATTCCAGCAGAACGTCTACTTCATCGCCCACTTTGGCGGCTATAGTACCCTCTTCATCTTTGAATTCAGAGATACGGATCTGGCCTTCCGATTTGTATCCTATATCTACCATAACATAATCGTCGGTCACTTGAATAATATTACCCCGCACAACCTCACCTTCTTTGATGCTCTTAAGGCTTTCCTCATAAAGTTCTTGGAATGATTCCTCCTTCATGCTGTCGACCTCATCCGTTGCTTCGACAGCAGCATCATCCTCTGTGGGCTGTGCTTCATTCTCCGCTGCCAACTCCTCAGTAACTTCCTCGGAATCCTGAGTTTCAGCTTCCTCTTTCGCAGTGGCCTCGACCTCCACCTGCTGAGGTTCTTGCTCCTCGGTGGCTTCCAAGGTATCGTCTGCAGACTCCTGAACCTCACCTTCCTCTTTGGCAGTCGCCTCGACCTCGTCTGACTGGCCTTCTTGCTCTTCGGTCTCTTTCCTCAATTCGTTTTGTTCTTTTTCTACCATTAACCAAATACCCCCATTACTTTTTTAAACTCCCTTTCCCTTTGTTCCCAATCAATTCCACCCGGTCTATTGTCTCTGTTGCCGCGTGAAAGTTGGTACC
>JASFKF010000298.1:0-3879 GCA_050118775.1 Syntrophobacterales bacterium | reverse complement strand
GTGCAGGCACAGGCTGTATATCACTCGAGTGGCGTCGATATGCACCTGGTGGGATCGCTGAGTTTTGCTGAAAATGGTCTTGCTACTATTGAAGCTAGTTTCATCACCTCGTTGCAGCAAACCTATTCGGTTTTGGGTAGTGAAGGTGCCATCGAATTGCCTCACGATGCTTTTATCCCCTGGGAGAAGGAAGCTGCCTTTACTGTGAGGGGGAAAGATCAGGAGGTAGGGCAGAAGCAGGTAACGGAGGGTGCGGATGAGTATCAACTCATGGTTGAACATTTCGCTGATGCGATATTGGGTAAGGAAAGATTGGCACTAACGGTGGAGGAGAGTGTTGGCAATATGCGAGTTCTGGACGGCCTGGCGGAAGCAGCACGGACCGGCAGAACCATTAGATTGTAGATTGCGGATTGCGGATTGCGGATTTCGGATTTGGGATTTGGGGTTTGCGATTGCGGATTGATGATAGGCGCAAGGCAGTTGAAGACTAAATCTTTTCCCTGTGCCTTGAGCCTTGAGCCGTATGCCTCTCTGGCTACTGACTACTTCTAAGACTTCTACGGCTTTTACGACTTCAACGAAATGAACGACTTAAACGATCTGAACGGTTGCTAAACACTTTAGGCATTTGTGATTTCGAATGGCATATACAGTTACGCAAGAAACCTTTGAAACTTTCCACGCTCTGTGGCTGGATAGAAAAAGTCCTCTGGAATGGGATTGCCTTTTTGTTCTACCCGGCTGGTTGCAGGTTTGGTGTAATGTTTTCAGCGATGAATCGTCACCTTACATATCTGCCGTCAGAGATAAGGACATGCTCATCGGTATTGCGCCCCTTATGGTCAAAGGAGAAGAGGCACGCTTTATCGGTGACCCGGATGTTTGCGATTATCAAGATTTCATTGTTGCCCCCGGAAGGGGAAGGGAATTTTTCGAAACTCTGATTAATCACTTGGGGAAGCAAGGTGTCCGGAGGTTCGATCTGAACACCGTACGAGCTGACTCCAAAGTACTCACTGAACTTGTGGCTGTGGCTAAAAGTCTGGGCTGCGAGACTTATTGCGATCCGGAGGACTTTACTTTGGAATTAGACCTGCCAGCTAGCTGGGATAAATTCTTGGCTGAGTTGAACGGCAAGCAAAGGCATGAAGTAAGACGAAAACTCAGGAGATTAAAAGAGGCCGGAGAGATCAACTATCGGGTGGTGGAAGGTTCCAAAGAGGTGATGGATGAAATGGAGACGTTTTTGGCACTCTTCGGATTGAGCCGATCAGACAAGGCGGCCTTTATGACCAACCAGATGAATTATTATTTTCGCCTACTGGCAGAGTCCATGGCGAAGGCAAATCTTCTGAAACTTTCTTTTCTTGATGTTGATGGCACACCTGCGGCTGCGGTGATGTGCTTTGATTATGATTCCACGATATATCTCTACAATAATGGTTATGATGGCAGATTCAGTTCTCTGAGCGTAGGTCTGCTCAGCAAGGTGCTAACCATCAAAGAAAGTATCCGCAGGGGGAAAAAGAAGTACGATTTTCTAAAAGGCACGGAAGAATATAAATACCGCTTGGGCGGCAAACCTGTTCCCTTGTATAGATGTCAAGTTAAACTTGGGTGACGAATCGCATAGCGCATAGCGCCAAACGCATAGAAAAAAAGAATTCCTTATTTGCACTGGTTGGAATTGGAGAGGAAGTTCACGTGGAAGCAGAGAAGCTACGAATCGCGATGTTAAGCGTCCATTCAAGCCCCATGGGCGAGTTGGGAACGAAAGATACTGGGGGGATGAGTGTTTATGTCCGGGAGCTTGCCAGGGAACTTGGGAACCGTGGCCATAGGGTGGACATTTATACCCGTCTGAACGGCTCCAGACACAGGCAAATAGCCCAACTTAACGATAAGGTCCGGCTTATTCATTTAAGGGCCGGAAAGAACGGTCAGATGAATAAATTGGATCTTTATGGTCATCTTGATGGCTTTTTTAAAGAGCTGGAAAAATTTAGAACCCGTGAGTCTCTCCACTATGATCTCGTACATAGTCACTACTGGTTGTCCGGTAGGGTGGGTAAGTGGGCCCAGGAAAGCTGGACAATTCCGCATGTTTTCATGTTCCATACTGTTGGTGCAGTAAAGAACAGTACAGTCGGCTCTGAGAAAGAACCGGAACTACGCACGGTTACTGAGAAGCATTTGGCAAGAAGCTGCGACCGCATACTGGTGGCTACAGAAAAGGAAAGAGACCATTTGATCCAACACTATGGGGCATCGCCTCAGATGATCGGCGTGGTTCCCTGTGGAGTAAATTTGGATCTCTTTAGCCCACGGGACAAGGCGAAGGCCCGGCAGGAACTGGGTTTTGCTCAAGATGAATCGATTGTTTT
Organism: Syntrophobacterales bacterium; assembly: GCA_050118775.1. Classification (GTDB taxonomy): domain Bacteria; phylum Desulfobacterota; class Syntrophobacteria; order BM002; family BM002; genus BM002. The sequence goes on along the minus strand of JASFKF010000298.1, from coordinate 1,492 downwards.
GTTTGTCGGTAGATTTGCACCCTTAAAGGGAATAGACAGGTTGATGGAGGCCATGTGCCATTTGCAGCACCATCAGCGGTTACGATTGATAATTGTCGGCGGCGACGGTCGTGACACCCCCGAGTTTCAAGGCCTGCAAAAACTAGCCCGGAATTTTGGAATTCAGGAGGGCGTTACCTTTGTTGGTAGAATAGAGCAAGATAACCTGCCGGCCTACTATAGTGCTGCAAACGTGCTAGTTGTTCCTTCTTACTATGAAAGCTTCGGGCTCGTAGCGCTGGAGGCCCTGGCTTCCGGAACTCCGGTGGTGGCAACCAAAGTTGGGGCCATGGAGAGTATTCTAAAAGCGGGTACAACCGGACACGTGGTGAGCAATGGTTCCCCCCGTTTGCTGGCAAAGGGTATAGAAAAATTTATCTCAGGTTCAAATGGTTTGTCAGCCCATGAGCTTAGAGCTTCAGTTCTTCGATTCAGTTGGTCAAATGTGGCCTCTGCCATGATTGACCAATACGCGGCAGTGCTCAGAGAATGGGATTTTCCCACCTGCTGCTGCGGAACAGTCTCGATGGGTTAGGAGTTTTACCGTGACCACAGCAGTTGATGTCTTGGTTATAACAGCTCATCCAGATGATGCAGAATTTGGTGTTGCCGGCACAGTGGCCCGCTGGACCAGAGAAGGAAAACAGGTTGTCTACGTGGTCTGCACCAGCGGGAACAAGGGTACTAGCGATCGCAGCCTGAAACCGGAAGATTTGGCTGAGATCCGCCAAAGAGAGCAAGAGGCGGCAGCCAAGACCTTAGGGGTCCGAGAGGTAGTGTTTTTAGGGTATCCCGACCAGGAGCTAGAGGACACCCCAGAGTTCCGCAAAGAGATAGTCCGCGTAATAAGGAGTTATCGGCCTAAGATTGTGGTGACTTCCGATCCCTACCGTCGTTATCTTTGGCACCGTGACCATCGAATTGCCGGTCAGGTTACCCTTGATGCTGTTTTCCCCTATGCCAGGGACCACTTAGCATATCCTGATTTGCTGGAGGAAGGTCTGGAGCCGCACAACGTGGAAGAAATATGGTTTTGGGCGGCTGAGGAAATAAATCATCGATCAGATATTACCGACACTTTTGATCTCAAACTTAAAGCTCTACGGTGTCATGAAAGCCAGGTAACGGGGTTTCCCAACCCTGCCAACTTGGAAGAATGGCTCAAAAAAAGGTGCAGAGACATGGCAGAGGGAGAGGATTTCGAACTGGCCGAAGGCTTTCATCGGGTAGAGATTGGTTGGTAAGAGGCATGGAGCATGGAGCATAGAGTAATTCAATTTGTCTTTTATACTCTATGCTCTCTGCCCTCTGCCCTATGCTAGCCTGTCCATACTACATCCCCACAAAGATTGGGATCCTGTGGTCGGGCGGAAAAAACCTCGTACTGCTGTTTTGCTTCCTTTATGGTCGTAGCCTCCCCATGTCCAGGATAGACCTCAGTTTGGTCCGATAA
>JASFKF010000297.1:0-3892 GCA_050118775.1 Syntrophobacterales bacterium | reverse complement strand
ACTACGTGCTCAAAAAACAGGGGAAAGATCCAATGGAGAGAAAACAAAGAATTTTCTCAGGTAGGAAGATAAAGATAGGGACTGCCGCGAAGCGGTTTAGTTCATGATGAGCATATCTAAAGGTCTCTGAAGATCTCTCCATGATGAGAAATGTAACCCCATCTGGATAGCGGTCAAAAAATGGACAAGCGATGAAGCTCAACCTTTGACTTGAAAGTCATCAAAGGACCAAAAAGAAAAGGCCCCTCGGAAGGGGCCATGTCTTATTTTTGTAGTAGTCCTGTAGTAGTTTTGTAATTTATAAGTACTTGAAATTATGCACAAGTTGGCGGAAGTGCATGGGAATCGAACCCACCTGGGACAGCCCTCACTGCCCCACACCGGATTTGAAGTCCGGGAGCCCCACCAGTGAGCTTGGCACTTCCGGCCCGATTTATAACAGAATTGCAACTCTCTGTCGAGGGGTTTGCCATGAAACAAGGGCGCAAGGCAGAAGGCGCTAGGCGTAAGGTATAGGAGGGAGAATCCAGGAGTCAGAATTCAGAATCCAGAAAAGATAGAACAACAGAGGGTGCTCTTACCTACTGGCTACTTTAATTTATACCCTGTACCTTGCACCTTGTACCGGAATTCCCAGGAGAGCACCTACGGACAATTGGCAACTGACCCCGTAAGGCCAGTTGCTCTTTCCTACCAGCTAATCTATGATTGTGCATGATTTTTCCCTCCGGTTAAGATAGACAAACAGAGAGCAATAGAGCGTGACGTCGAGAACAAAACTCCAAATAGATGAACTGGAACTCGGTGAGGGTTTGATCCTTGCTCCCATGGCGGGTATTACCGACCTGAGCTTTCGGAGAATAGCCAAAAGCTTTGGCGCGGACTTGGTGACCTCTGAGATGGTTAGCGCCGAGGGACTTGTGCGTAAGAGAGCTAGCACCAGGTTCCTATTGAATAGCCACCCGGAGGAAAAGCCGCTGGCTATCCAGCTTTTCGGCTCAGATCCAGGAGTCATCAGTGAAGCTGCCCGCATTGTCGCGGATGAGGGAGCTGACATCATTGATCTGAACATGGGGTGTCCGGTGCCGAAAGTACTTCGTCAGGGAGCAGGTGCCCAACTCATTCGGCAGCCAGAAAGAGTAAAGCAGATAGTCGAAGCTGTGCGGAGAGTTGTGAGTATTCCAGTTACGGTGAAAACCAGATCCGGCTGGAGTAAATCCCAAATAAATATATTAGAGGTGGCCCGAGCTGCTGAGGAGGGAGGTGCGGACGCTATCACTATCCATCCGCGAACAGCCAAGCAAGGGTTTTCCGGGAAGGCGGATTGGTATCTAATTGCCGAGGTAAAACAAGCAGTGACCATTCCGGTCATTGGCAATGGAGACGTTACTCGGCCCGAGCAGGTTGAAGAGATGAAACGATTGACCGGGTGCGATGGAGTAATGATTGGCCGAGGAGCAATGGGTAACCCCTGGATCTTCAAACAGGCCAGACAGCTGGCACGGGGGGAGGCGGCATGCATCCCATCGGTGCAAGAGCGATTGGAGATTATGGGGCGTCACCTAGATTTGTATAAAGAATCTCATGCAGGGCGGCAGAGCCACAGCGGTATCCGCTCCCGGCTCATGTGGTATAGTAAGGGCTTGCGGGGAAGCGTAAGGTTACGTGCTGCCCTGGGCGGTTGCCGAGATTCAGAAACTATGATCAAAGTTTGTGAGGATTTCTTTGCAAATTTGGAAAAAGAAAGTTCAATCCGTGAAGAGTGCTAGCAACGCCCGAGAGATACATCACGGAGGTGATGTGAGATGTGTGATGTGCGATGTGAGACAAAGACTTGTTTCTTTCATCCCACATCCCATATCTCACATCTTTTATTACTTCGCGTCCTTTGCGGATAAGAGTTTGATCTAGGTGCATAGATGAAAGTAAAAGTAGCAAAAAATGCCGGGTTTTGTATGGGAGTGCGGCGGGCTCTGGACTTGGTGCTCAACGCGGCCAGGGACCTGCAACCTGACGAGATTATTCACACCTATGGACCTCTAATCCACAACAATCAGGTCCTGGAGATTTTGGAGAAGAGAGGAATTCGTTGTCTGCAAGAGGTGGAAGAGGCAGAACAGGGCCGCATAGCCATAAGAGCCCACGGGATCCCTCCTCAGGAGCGCAAGGCAATTAGGCAAAAGGGTTTCAAGATCATCAACGCCACCTGCCCTAGGGTGGCAAAGGTGCAGGGAATCATTAAAAAACACGCCTTGAGAGGGTACGATGTCGTTATTGTCGGTGATGACAACCACGCCGAGGTAATAGGGCTAAAAGGGTTCGCCAATGGGCGGGCTCACGTCTTGAATACACCTGAGGAAGTTGACGAACTGCCATCAATGGACAAGGTCCTGGTGGTGGCGCAGACCACCCAGGATGAGCGCGCATTTAAGACGATAGCTACTCTTATACAAGACCGCTACCCCGGGGCCGAGATCTACAATACCATCTGTGACTCCACCCACAACCGTCAGGAGGAAGTGCGCTCTCTCTGCGAGGAGGTGGAGGCAATGGTGGTCGTGGGTGGCCGCCACAGCGGAAACACCAAGAGATTGGCCGAGATAGCCGCAGCTACCGGTATTCCGACTTTTCATGTTGAGACCGAGGAGGAACTAGATCGCAAGCAGTTTCAGGACCTAAATGTTGTTGGTGTTACTGCAGGAGCTTCTACTCCCCACTGGCTGCTCAGGCGGGTTGTGCACAAGTTGGAGAGCATTCAACCCAGGGGGGTTAGGCCACTGGTGAAGGTCTTTGACCACTACCTACGCTTTTTGTTGCAAAGCAATCTTTATGTGGCAGGCGGTGCAGGATGTTTGAGCTATGCGGCTGCTGTGCTTCAAGGAATCCAGCCGAGGCTTGCGGATTTTTTTATAACATTTTTCTATGTATTTGCCATGCATGTGCTCAACCGTTACACGGACAAGGCGTCGCGCTTTAACTATCCTTCCCGTGCAGCCCTTTACGAGCATTATAAGTTCGGCTTTTTCCTCACCAGTCTGAGTGGTGTAATTGTAGCTCTAATCATCGCCAATGCTCAGAGCAGGGCCATTTTTTTCACCCTCATGGCTATGACCGGCCTAGGACTACTTTATAATGTCCGTATCTTCCCGGAGAGTTGGTTGCGAGTTGTTAGGGTATCGAAACTCAAAGATATTCCCGCATCCAAGACAATTTTTGTCGCCGCCGGTTGGAGTGTTGTGGCCACTTTGCTACCAAGCCTGCGCGAAGGTCAAACCCTAGGTTTGCAAACTCTTTTTGCACTTATCGTAGTTTTTGTTTTGGTTTTTGTGCGTTCGGCTGTCTTTGACATTGTTGACATCCAAGGGGATCGACTTGTTGGGGAGGAGACTTTGCCGATTGTCATAGGTGAGAAGCGGACCAAACACCTCTTGGTCTATTTGGTTTTGGGTCTGGCACTCTCTTTAGCGTTGGCACCCCTCCTCGGCTTAGCCACAAATTTTAGCTATGTAATGCTTATTACTTGCTGCTATGCAGGCTTTTACCTCTTAGTACACCATAAGGAATTATTACGGCCGGGTAGCCTGCGTTTCGAAACCTTGGTGGAAAATAGCTTCTATCTCGCTGGTGGGTTAGCAGTCATATATCAGATGGTGAGTAATGGTCCTTGATAGATGTGAGATTTCGGATTTCGGATTGATGAAAGGTACAAGGTGCGAGGTACAAGGTACAGGGAGGAGTAAAGAGCAAGAAAGGCATGATGCCTTGTACCCTGAACCCTGAACCCTGAACCCTGTAATCTAACTACTCACTACTGATTATTAATATTTTAGGCACTTTAGACATTTATCTGATGTCACCTCAAGTATCCGTGATAATAACTACTTATAATCGG
>JASFKF010000296.1:0-3894 GCA_050118775.1 Syntrophobacterales bacterium | reverse complement strand
TAGAGGTAGCTATTTCTATTTGTTTCCCGCCCAACTTTGATCCCACCCAGTTCCTTTGGCCATCTTTTTGCAACTACCTTTTTAGCCACTTCCTGCAGAAGGGAAGCTGTGGTAAAGTTTGTCTAAAACTTGGGTGAGTTTTAGGGCCTATGAAAAGTAGAAAAAAAGTGATCTATCTCGTGGGCGAGGGAACCGGGGAGACGGTTACCAAACTGGCCAATGCTGCTTTATCACAGTTCTCTCCAAACAGCACTGAGGTGCGTATTTTCACCATGGTGGAGGACACGGCCAGAATCCTTTCCATTTTGAGTGGGGCTCGACGGGAGAAGGCGCTCATCGCCTATACAATAGTGGATCCCCAAAACCGTGATTTCCTTGAAAGGGAGGCGGCCAGACGAGGGGTGGAAGCCGTCGACGTTCTTGGTAGTTTTATTATTAAACTAGCCCTTTTCCTAGATCAGAAGCCACTGGGCATTCCCGGAAAACAGCACCAGGCTGATGCAAGTTACTATCGGCGGATAGAGGCCATCGAGTTCACGGTGAAACATGATGATGGCCAGGGTCCCCATACTATGTACAAGGCAGACTTGGTGCTAATAGGATTGTCCCGCACCAGCAAGACTCCCCTTTCTTCCTATATGGCTCAGATGGGTTGGAAAGTTGCCAATGTTCCCCTCTTTCCTGATATAAATCCTCCTAAAGAGATTTTTGCCATAGATCAGCTCAAGGTTTACGGTCTCATCATCGAGTCGGAGGCCCTGGTTCAGGTGAGAAGGGAAAGACTTAAATACCTAGGGTTGCCAAACCATGCCGATTATGCTGATCGTCAAAAGATTGAAAGTGAGATTAAATGGTGCCGGGCCTTCTACCGCAAGCATCCGCAGTGGCCTGTAGTTGATGTTTCTGGAAAGGCCATAGAGGAAACCGCCGCCAAAATAATGCAACTCCACCAAGCGAGGATAGATGCTCGGGAGAGGGCTGCCTGGCAGAAGGCCGAGCACAGGCGACAGTGGGGTGAAAGATTGAAGTAGGGGCGAAGAGTATTCTGCAGGTGGAAAAGAAGGGATTGAAGCTTGAAATACCCGGTTGGGGAACCCTGACCGCTAAGCAGGCTCTGTTTGATTTGAACGGAACCCTAGCAACTGACGGGACCTTGCCGGAGGCAGTCAAGGGTAAGCTGCGGCTTTTACAGGACCAGTTTGCCGTCTATTTGGTTACGGCTGATACCCATGGCACTGCTGCCGATTTGGCAAAGGATTGCGGGGGGATCGAAATTGCTCGCATCAAGGCCGGAGACGAGGCCGAGCAAAAAAGCGAAATTTTGGAAAAACTGGGGGCTGCGCAGACAGTTGCTTTTGGAAATGGTGCCAATGACGCACTAATGCTGCGCAAGGCGTGCCTGGGGATTTGTGTTATGCACGGCGAAGGAACCTCGATGCAGGCCCTACTGGCAAGCGATGTCTTAGTGGCAAGCGCAGAGGAGGCGCTGGACCTTTTACTAAAACCGGCTCGGCTGCTTGCCACCCTGCGTTACTGAAGCGCGAAGCCTGCGCGGAAGCAAGGGGAGACAAAAATCACCACCCACCTGGAGAATAGGAAAAATTCAGGTAGAGCGGCTATTCTCCTGCTTACAAGTAGAGACTCAAGCTTAGCGGCTGTTAATTTTTTGTCGCAGAACGCCGGAGCACTTAAAGGTGACTACCTTGCGCGGTGAGAGCATGATGGGATTGCCGGTCTGGGGGTTACGACCGCGCCGCTGATTCTTGTCCTTCACACTGAATTTGCCGAAGCCGCTGATTAAAACGTCTTCGCCCTCCTCCAATGTACCCTTGATGATCTCGAAGAGGGTCTCGACAATCTCTGCGCACTCGCTCTTAGTGAAGATGTTCCTTGCAAACAGATTCTCTACAATATGCGCCTTCGTTAAAGTCATAGACGACTCCCCCTCCTCAATTTCCCTAAGTGAATTTCATATCTGGCTGGACTATTCTAGTAAATACAGGATAATTCTGAATATTTCAAGGGAAAAAATCATAGAACTTTAAGAGAAATGCTCTTGACTATGAATTTATGCCCACCTGATGTTGTTCTGCAGTCGATTCAACAACTCTCATTTTAAATAATGATTACGAGTGGTTGGTATCAATACTGGATTGCCGTACCTGGGAATCTTTCGCTCTTATTAATAAAAAAAAATAGAGGAAACAAATGCCGAAATACAACCGGCAGCTGCTCCCTCATAGTCAGCTTACTCGCTGATATTGTTAGCTTGTTTGGTGGCGGTGCAGGGACTTGAACCCCGGACACTGCGGATATGAGCCGCATGCTCTGACCTGCTGAGCTACACCGCCAGAACGTAGGGGATTCATACTCAACAGTGGCCCCGTTGTCAACAGAAAAATCATAAAGAGTAAGGCGTCAGCAGAGCTACATTTAGCGATCCGGAGGAATAAGAAAAAGGAAATTTTGTCCTGTGAACAGAAATATTTTTTCCGTGGCCAGATGGCTCACTTTGTGAGCCGCAGAGTGCAAAGCGCAAAGCGCATAACGTTTCGGAATTAGAGATTGTGCGCTTTGCGGATGAATACTACGGACAACAGACGGGGCGGTTCCAGCGCCCCTGTTGCGTTGACAAACACCAGAGATTAAGTTACAAGAGGTCGACCCTCAAGGGCGTGTTTCGATTTCGGATTGGGGATTGCGGAATTTAGAGAGAATAAAAAATTAGGCTCTCTTTTTTCCTAGCCGTGAATTCTTTAATTTCTGAATTTCTTAATCGCTAAATTTCTAAGGAGCAGCGAACCTTGAAATGCCCACATTGCGGTGAATCAATAGGAGAGATCACCTGTCCGACATGTGAGGGAAGGCTACCCGAGGGCAGTCAGTACTGCTGCTGGTGTGGTGAGCAAGTGAGTGGGGCCGCCCAGGAGGTTCATACAGAGTTGACTGATGCTGCGGCTGAAGGCGACGATGAGGGAACAGTTGATTTTGCCAGCCGGAAGCTTTGTAGCGACGGTACTTGTATTGGGATAATCGGTCCGGATGGCCGCTGCAAAGAGTGCGGTAAGCCCTACACAGGTGAGCCGGAAATGGATTAATTCCCCAAGGAACCGCAGAATCCTTCAGTGATCACTTCAACATTCGGTGTTCTGCGCTTTAAAAGAGTTTCTTTAAAAACCAATAGTTAGACTGCCCCTTGTCAATTGGGTGCCCAGTTCAGGTACTAACGTAGAGGGAGCTTCAATTGAGGAATTAAATGTATGAGCTCAAGATAATAACAGAATTCTCTGCTGCACATAATTTAAGAAACTTCCGTGGCAAATGCGAAGCCCTTCATGGACACAACTGGAAAGTGGAGGTTGTGCTCAGCGGCAAGGATCTGGACGAGAGTGGCGTGGTCCTCGACTTTGCCGAAGTTAAGGCCGCCACCAATGAAGTCATGTCGGAGGTTGATCACCGATATCTCAATGACCTACCTTTCTTTACGGACAACAATCCATCTTCCGAAAACATTGCCCGTTATATTTTCCATAGGCTCCAAGAGAAGATCGATAACGACCGAGTACGGATTAGACGGGTGACCGCCTGGGAGTCGCAGGATGCCTGTGCAAGCTACTTGGGTGAATCTGCCGATTAGAGAGCTCATCCCGGATTTACTAGGATGCGATGAGGTAAAACCTGGTTGGGACAGGGGTAGTTCTTTGACAAAGATGCATATTCGCATCTATTGGCATGTGGCTAGTGGTCCTTTAAGACGGCTACCGCCGATGCAGACGAGGGGCATTCCAAGCAGCCAAAGCAAAACATCGGTGGCTCAGATGCACTTTGCCTCGGAATTCCCCCTGCCCCGGGGGGAAACAAAGTATCGGTGGCCAAAAGATGAACATCCAAGAA
>JASFKF010000295.1:0-3896 GCA_050118775.1 Syntrophobacterales bacterium | reverse complement strand
GAGGATTGCTTGTCGGTATATGAGAAAATCGGAATTCCCATAATCTTCGACGCCTTTCACCACCAATGCCTCAACAATGGTGAAACAGTGCGACAAGGTTTGGAACTCTCTGCGCGCACCTGGAGCGAATCAGATGGTATTCCCATGGTAGACTACAGTAGTCAGCAGAAAGGTCAGCGGTGCGGTTCGCACGCAAAAACGCTGAACCCAGCGAAGTTCAAAGGGTTTCTCCAAGAAATTAGAGGATTGGACTTCGATGTAATGCTGGAGATAAAGGACAAGGAAAATAGCGCTTTTAAGGCCCTTGAGATTCTGAGAGAATACCAGAAGGGAAAGGAACTTACTTTAGTTGTATGAAACCAACTCCATTTAATTCCAAGACTGATTTACCTCCCATTCCTTTTGACTTGCGACACTGCCAGGCTGCTGCTCAACTCAAGGAAAAGGGCTTGCCATGGACCCCCCACGTGGGCTGCTTTGTCTGGGATCCTGATGAAGTTATTGAGGTGACCTCTCCTTTTCCAGGCCGCATTTATTTCATTCTAAACTTGGGCCACTTTCTCAGGATCTTTGACTCACTCAAGGAAATTGCCAAAAAATTGGTCTGGCTGCCAACTTACCACCAGGCCCGTTTGCTCTGTGAGCGCCTTGGCGTGGATCAAGAGGAAGTTTCATCATTATGGGCTTCGTCAAAGGATATCCCCGCCGGAGATGAACTCCTGGTTCTCTATAAGATGATTCTCAGTAGACTTGAGGTAAGACAAAATCGTTAGGGGAGGTGAGCGGTGGCAGACATTACTGGTTCAGGTTCCAGGATAGAGGCCCTTTTAAGCGAGGAATCGGAGCTGGAACATTTGATAAGAGAATTGTTCGAGTCGCAAAAACTCGCAGTCCTCGCCACCCAAAACAAGGGGCAGCCCTATGCCAACCTCATAGCCTTTGCCGCCAGTGACGACCTGAAAAGCTTGTACTTTGCCACAGGGCGCGCCACCCGTAAGTACGCCAACATCGAGGCTGATGCCAGAGTAACAGTGTTGATTGACAATCGTTCGAACGAGGACTCTGATTTTTCTCAAGCTGCAGCTGTTACCGCCACCGGTAGAGCCAAAGAGGTGGGGGATTCGGCGCGAGATGAGGTCCTGGCCATTTACCTGGCCAAACATCCAATGCTGGAAGAATTTGTTCGATCGCCAAGCTGTGCTCTTTTGAAGGTGGAGGTGCAAACCTACTATCTGGTGAGGAGATTTCAAAACGTTATGGAGCTTCATGTAAAATGATGAGACCTGTTTTGAGTCTGGAGCATATAACGGTCGATGATCGAGAGCGCGTCGGCGGTAAGGGCTTTGCCCTGGCGACTATGATCAAAAAGGGGTTGAGAGTACCTGGCGGGCTTTGTATTGCAGTGGATGGTTACAATCGTTATTTGGCTGAAACAGGGCTCGGCGGTAGAATTTTGATGGAGCTCGACCGCAAGGACTTTGCCGAAGTGAGATGGGAGGAAATGTGGGATGCCTCCCTGAGGATTCGCAATCTTTTCCTCAAAACACCCATACCAAAAGACTTGCACAGCTTGCTTGCATCTTCCTTGGAATCCGAACTCTCTGACAAATCTGTGGTGGTGCGTTCCTCGGCCCCCGGCGAAGATTCCTCCCACGCATCTTTTGCCGGTCTGCATGAATCCTTTGTAAATATCCGAGGGATAGACTCCATCTTGGAGCACATTAGGCTCGTTTGGGCATCCCTCTGGTCAGACCGGGCTCTGTTATACAGGCAAGAACTGGGGTTGGATGTTCACCAGAGTTCTATGGCTGTCGTCATTCAGGAACTCATAGCTGGCGAGCGCTCTGGTGTTACTTTTGGCAGGAACCCGAATGACCCTTCACAGGCTGTTGTGGAAAGCGTCTACGGTCTGAACCAGGGACTGGTTGATGGCAGCATTGAACCTGATCGCTGGCTCCTAGACCGCAACAGCGGCACCATCATCACTCACCATTCAGTAGAGCGGCACATGGCGGTTGGCACGGATGGAGAGTCCACGCACTTTAAAAAATTGTCAACCGAGAATCAGAGTGTGCCACCCCTGAGTGATGATGAGGTGACCAAGGTTTTTAGCCTCGCTCTAGAAACGGAAGAACTATTCGGTTCCCCCCAGGATGTGGAATGGACCTTTTCAGGAGATGAACTGTACGTTCTGCAATCTCGTCCCATCACAACTATGGTTGGGGAGAAGGAAGACGATAAACGTGCCTGGTACTTTACTTTGAGGAGAAGCTTCGACAATTTGAAGGATCTGCGGAGCAGAGTAGAAGGTGAGCTCATACCTGCCATGGAGCATGAAGCCAAGAGTTTTGCCCAGAGGAATCTTGTTGAACTCACCGACGGAGAATTGGCCCAGGAGCTTCACCATAGACAGGAGGCCCATGATAAATGGATGAAAATATACTGGGACGAGTTCATTCCCCTGGCCCACGGCATAAGGCTCTTTGGTCAGGTGTATAACGACACGGTTCGCCCTGATGATCCCTATGAGTTTATGGACTTGCTGGGAGCCACCGAGATGGCAAGTCTCGAGCGCAATAGAAGGCTGGAGGATATGGCTGCTATGATTCGAGAAGATCCAGTCCTGGCAAACAAATTGAGAAACCTTGACTATCCAGGTCCGGACCATTCATTTTCCAGGGCATTGGACTCTTTTGTGGAGCGATTCGGAGATCTTTCCTGCTCGGCAGAACTCTGCGTTCAGGGATGGGACGGTATCACAAGGCTATTGCTGGAATTGTCCTCCCGTCCTGCCGCTAAGGAAAGGTTCCGCCCAAAAGACCTGGAGAGTCTAAAAGAAAGGTTTCTCTCCCATTTCCAGGACGACCAAAGAACTAGGATGGAAGAACTCCTGGACCTTGGCAGAGCTAGTTACCGGCTGAGAGATGACGACAACATTTATCTCGGCATGATTCAGAATCAACTAAGATTGGCCTTGGAAGAGAGCAAGCAACGTTTGACAGGTCGCGATAACCTGGAAGTTGAGGCCTTAGATCCCCTTGAGGTTATCGAAGCCCTGAATGACCCAGATTACGTCCCGAAGAAAGTAGTGGCCATGGAGGAGAAATCAGCCCTTTTTGACATCAGGCCGAGACAGCTCGTGGGGCAACCAGCAAGTCCAGGTGTGGTCCGAGCAAGTGCACGGGTAATCACTGAGCCGTCGCACCTCTTTGACTTCAAAGCGGGAGAGATTCTGGTGTGCGATGCCGTCGATCCCAACATGACCTTTGTGGTCCCCCTGGCAGCGGGTGTGGTGGAGCGCAGGGGCGGCATGCTCATCCATGGCGCCATTATTGCCAGAGAATACGGCCTCCCCTGTGTTACAGGTATTCCAGAGGCTTCTTCCCTGATCCATACCGGTGACGAACTTACCGTAGATGGCTATTTGGGCATTGTCATCAAACACTCTTAGATCTCATTACCTTGCTTTGCTTCCCCATTAAAACTCATCCCCTCCGCTTGAGCCTTTCCTTCAGCCCCCTCATTGCCTCGAAGATGTTTGTCTGTGTGTAACTGAGGTTGAAGGGTTATCTGGGGATAAATGGTAGTTTTTAGCTACTATTTTACCCATTTTTTTATACCGTTGAATTACTGCGTTCTTGGTTTAATTTTTGAATTATGGTTATTTTCGCCTAAAGCTGTGCTGATGATTCTCAATGTTTTAACTGCAGTATGGAGAAAGAGAGATGAAATGGAAACTTAAGCTTGGTAAATTTGCTGGAATAGAAGTGTATCTTCACATCACTTTCGTTCTTTTACTTGGTTGGTTGGGCTACGTGTTCTGGACCAGGGGTTCTGGATTCTTCTCTATGGTCGAAGGCATTTTTTTTATTCTTACTCTCTTCGCTTGCGTGGTC
>JASFKF010000294.1:0-3913 GCA_050118775.1 Syntrophobacterales bacterium | reverse complement strand
GAAAAAAGTTAAAAGAAGATTACTGCACAGACGAAGGGCCGGACGGTAAGGTTGATCTGGTTCTTTATTTTAGCAAGAAAGAAATACTAAAGGCTGTGGGTTCAACCACGAGTGGCGATCTCCTGGTTCTGAGACTTACTGCAAGGCACAGTTCGGGAGCTCCCGTTACGGGTCAGGACGTGGTGCTAATACAGAAGTAAGATTGTCTGAAAGGCACCCGCCCGGCTTTTGTATTTCACCACAAGGCTGTCAGTTGTTCCGCCCTAGGCGGATCCGTTTTCCGTTGCTCAGAGGCATGTAGCATGGCATAGAGTAAGCACTCAGAATGCAGAATCTAGGAGCTAGATTATTTTGGATTTCGGGTTTGAAAATCCGCAATCCGAAATTCGCAATTCGAAATTTTGATCTCTGACCTCCGACTTCTGACCTCCGATCTTTCTATTCCCGTCTCCGTGTCTCCGCGGCACTCTTTACCTTTGTATCCTTGGTGACCTCTGCGGTGCACCCTCCCTCTTTCACAACTCAGTTGAAATCTCGCACCAATTGTGACAAAGTCAACTCGCAGACTATGCTCTACGAGTGAGGTAAGATCGTGCTTGCCGAACTGCAGATCACTGATTTTGCCATCATCGACAACCTCTCCGTCTCCCTAGGTCCGGGACTCACCGTGATAACCGGGGAGACGGGAGCTGGCAAATCTATTTTGGTAAACGCCATCAATCTGTTGCTGGGCAGCCGAGGCTCTGCAGATCTGATCCGCAGCGGTAGCCAGGAGGCCACGGTTACCGCTTTGTTCAACTTGCTCAGCGAAGAAGATTCTGCTAAAAACCTAAAAATATTAAATAAATTTGGCAGTCTCGAGGTGTTGGTCAAGCGTACTCTTTCTACCTCGGGACGAAATCGGGTATTTATTAATGATCAGCTCACCACAGTGGGGTTATTGACCGAGTTGTGCCGTGGGTTGGTGAGCATATCAGGACAACATGAACACCAATTGTTCTTGGAACCAGAAGCCCATCTTGAAACAATTGATAGATTTGGCGGCCTGGAAAAACAGGTTCAAACTTACGCTCAGACATTTGCTGAACTGAAGAAGATGTTGACCGAACTTCGGCAACTGCGGCGGCAGGCCCAGGAGCGTAAAGAAAAGGAGGAACTGCGGTTTTTCCAACTGGAGGAGATCAACAAGGCCCGGGTTAAGGTGGACGAGGAGATTCAACTGGAAGAGGAGCGGGAAAGATTGCGCCACGTGGAAAGTCTCAAAGAAGGTGCTGCCACGGCCCACCAGGTTCTTTATGCTGACAGCGGTGCAGTTCTGGAGGCTGTGAGCAAATGTCAGAAAATCCTTGCGGATCTGGGTGGTCTGGACCCAACCCTAAAGCCCTTGGCCGAGACCCTGGAGGGTCTCAGGCATCAGGTGGAAGACATCTCCTTCAGCTTAAGAGACTACACCGAGCAGATCCAGGCGGATCCAGCCAGATTGGAGTGGGTGGAGGAACGGTTGCACACTCTCAGGCGGCTGATACAAAAGTATGGCGGCAGTACGCGGGCGGTCATTGACCATGCGGATCAGCTCAGGCAGGAACTTGAGGCCACAGAGAGTGACGAAGTGGAGATTGGAGAAAAAGAGAAAGCTGTGGAAGAGATTCGGCAAAAGGCTCTAAAACAAGCGCTGGAGCTGTCGAAAAGCCGCCGAAAAACTGCCAGCCGCTTAGGCAAGGCCGTGGAAAAGACCTCGGCCTCTCTCGACATGCCCAATTGTCGCTTTGAGGTCCAATTTGATCTGGAGGAAAGCTTGGCCGCCAGGTCGGGCACGGAGGCCATACGGGTGGGTGAATACCTACTGGATGAGAAAGGGTTGGACAGAGTTGCCTTTTTCTTCTCGGCCAACCCGGGCGAGGAGGTCAGACCCATGGCCAAAATTGCTTCGGGCGGGGAACTTTCCAGAATCGTCCTGATCCTGAAAGAATTGCTGGCCCGTAAGACTGCCCAAGAGACCCTGATTTTTGATGAGGTAGATTCAGGTATTGGAGGTCGCACTGCAGACAGGGTGGGCCGGAGTCTCAATGGACTTGCCCAACTCCATCAGGTAGTCTGCATCACCCATCTGCCGCAGATCGCCTGTTACGGTGACCGCCATTACGTGGTACGCAAAAGTACTTACAAGGGACGCACCATTACAGCCCTGGAGGAATTGACCGGTCAAGAACGTTTAGAAGAAATTGCCCGCATGCTGGGAGGGGAGAAAATTTCTGTCAAAACTCGGGCCCACGCCAAGGAGATGTTCAGTCGAGCTCAGCGGGCAACAGGCAGGTTTAAGGCATAGGGCATAGAGTCAATGGCTAATGGCGCACGGCGCAAGGCTCAAGGCGTGAGGCAAAGGAGCCAGGAGATAGGAGATAAGAGACAGGCAAAGACTGATACGGAGAAACGGAGACGGGGTGAGACGGCGAGGGCAAAGACAGCGGGCAGCAAGCAGTAAACGGTAAATCGCAAACGGTGAACGGTAAATTTCTTTTGGTAGATTCTCATCCGTTTACCGTTAACTGTTTACCGTTAAGGAATAGAATGCGACGGACAACTGACGGGACGGATTGATTGAGATTTGTATAAGGGCGGAGCACTACCAGGGATACCTCACCGAAAAATCATTGAACTCGCCCGTATAATCTTGCCAGTTCACATCTACCCCTGTTACCCGGGACATAGGTGAGCCCTGGTGGCACCAGGTGATCATATCTTCAACTTGCTCTTTTTCGCCTTCCAGTATTGCTTCAACTCGACCGTCACGAGTGTTCATGACCCAACCCAGAATATTTCTTGCCCGGGCAGCTTCCTGAGTGTAAGCCCGAAAGAAGACCCCCTGTACCCGTCCCGATATCATTATATGAGCTCGTGCTTTTTCCATCTACGGTCCCTCACCTACGTAACTAAGAATTTGCTTAACCACAAAGCACACAAAGAGCACCAAGATTAGCTATTGTTCTTACTTTGTGTACTTTGTGACCTTTGTGGTGAATCCTCTCCCGTGGTTCAAAGGTACCATAAGTGCGTCAGTCTGACTCTTTCCCAATGAGCTTGAGAAATTCCTCCTCATCAAGGAGCCGGATACTGAGGCTGCGAGCTTTTTCCAACTTCGAGCCCGCGCCCGGACCATGGACCACGTAGTCTGTGGTTGAAGAAACGGAAGAGCTAGCCCTGCCACCCAAAGCCTCAACTCGTCTTTGAGCCTCACTCCGAGAAAATCTTTCCAGTGTACCCGTGAAGACAAAGGTTTTTCCTGCAAGCTCAGTCCTGGAGGTTTTCTGTATTTCCATTGCTTGAGGACTGACCTCCTTGAGCAAAAGGTCCAGCTCTGCACTCACTGGTGGACTGTCAAAGAAATCTACGATGGACTGGGCAACAACGGGCCCCACCCCCTCCACTTCCAAAAGCTGTTCCCCAGTGGCCCTGCGGATTGCAGCAAAAGTGCCAAAATAGCGAGATATGTCTGCAGCGGTCTTCTCACCCACGTTGGGAATGCCGAGGCCATAAAGGAAGCGGTGGAGTTCTGGCTTCCTGCTCTTTTCGATTGCCCCAATCAGATTTTGGGCAGAGAGATCACCGAAGCCATCGAGTGGAGAGATTTTATTCTGGGAAAGCTTGTAGATGGAAGCAAGATCAGTAATGAGCCCTTTTTGCAGGAAAGTGGTTATGGTTTTTTCACCTAACCCCTCAATATCCAAAGCCATTCTCGAAGAATAATGACTTATACTGCCGCGGATCTGGGCAGAGCAACCAAAACGGTTTGGGCACTTGTGATAGGCTCCCTCTGCAACTACTAAGCTTTCGCACACTGGACAACTCTCAGGGGGCAGAAATGGCTCGCTGCGGGGCTCCCCTGGCTTTATGACCTCCATCACTTGAGGAATGA
>JASFKF010000293.1:0-3921 GCA_050118775.1 Syntrophobacterales bacterium | reverse complement strand
CCCAGCGTTTTTCCCTTCCCTTAAATCGTTCTCGACTATTGCATTTATTTCGGGGGCTTTCATATCTTGATCCAACTTCGCCGTATCCAAACCCACTTGCTGGGCGATTTCTTGAATCTTCTCCTCATTTAGTCGGCTGTAATTCTTGTAAAGCTCATCGTGAAATTCCCAAAACTTACCTTGCCTGTTAGCTGCCAGCGCAGCCACCGCAGCCTGGCGGGCAAATTTGTGATTTGGAAGAGGAAAGTTTTTTATGGCCAGCTTGACCACCTTCGGGTAGGTCTCGAACACCTGTTCGAGTAGAGGCGAAAGCCTTGCACAGTAAGGTCACTGAAAATCGCTGAAAACTGCTATTTCTACCGGAGCATCGGCTGGCCCTTTGAAAGGAGAATTGGAAAGGTCTATATCTTTAATAAAGTCTAAGAGGAGTATTTGAACTTCCTTGTCTTTCTTGCTGACAAGAAGAATTACATCTTCCCACGGTCCAACTTCAATAGAATCAACCTGGCTTCCCACTGAAATTTTGTCCTCGAGTTTTCCATCTACCGAGTATATGAGAATGCTTCCTTGGTCGGTTAAGACGTATATATACTTCCCGTTGAGAGAGGCAGCCAAATCAAGAGGTGGACTTTCCAGATTCAATGTCTTTTTTACATCCCCTTCCACCGCTCCGTTTACGGGGCAAGACAGGGCCAAGAAAACTACTGCTATCAATAATAAAACAGCGGATCGATTTTTCATTCCAAGTCCTTTGTAATCCTAGACTGTTTACGAGCCACAGGGTGTTGCTCTCCTTGGCAGCCACGAGAAAATCATCAGAACTCGTATTTGAATAAACTCAAAAACACACCGCCAGATGGTGTAGGTATATAACCCATCTCCAGTGAGGTGGTTTTATATCCGAACCCGACGGTTGGAAACACCGCAGGTGCAAGTCCTTTTACATTTATCGCCGCGTTGTTCCCATATCCATAAAGAATCCCTGCATAGACATTTCCCTGGTAAAAAAAATTCTGGCTTT
Source organism: Syntrophobacterales bacterium (assembly GCA_050118775.1). Classification (GTDB taxonomy): domain Bacteria; phylum Desulfobacterota; class Syntrophobacteria; order BM002; family BM002; genus BM002. Next base: position 2,900 of record JASFKF010000293.1, on the reverse strand, counting down.
CGTTAAAAGCGTATTTATTTGTGCTGAATCTCTTTCCACCAAAGTAGGTTGGGTCGTCCCAGGTGTTTATATATCTAGATACAACATAATTATCATATGAGGCGACGACCATTCTGAGATTCTCATTGGGGTTGTCCGATTGGTCAACGTGCCTTGCAAATAAGGCGACCATTAGAGACATTTCACGGGGATCCGGCTTTTCGGAGGAGTTCGTCAGATTATCATAAGAAAGGTCGAGCATTTTGTCATTCTCATAAGGGTCGTCCGATTGATTCACCTGCTTTGCATACAGGCTACCCTCTGGTGACACACTTTTGGAAGCCGGTTCAGCAGGGGAACCAGCCGCTATTGCTGACAGGGGCAGCAGGAAAAATCCCACAACCATCAGATAGCCCAAAAGTCTCGCCAACTTTCCCCCCTGTGAGATTTAAACACCTGGCCAAACGCGCTCCGTCAGCGATACCGGATACCTTTAGTCTGGCCAGATCCTCTCCGGTCCGGGGCAGGTTATCACAAACCTGGTGAAATATGAAAGAGGAAACAGTGTAATGATTAAGCCGCTAGACAGCCATAATGGAATTCTTGCCGAGCTCTTTACTGCTGTACAGGGCTCCATCAGCCATCTGGAGTAGCTGCCCCATGTCTGCCGCGTCTTGTGGATAGCTGGCAATGCCGCAACTAGCCGTTATTTTGATCTCAAACCCCTCTGATTGGAGAAAACGGCTCTGGGAAATCTCTTGGTGGACGTCTTTCATTTTCTCGAGTGCCGATTGTTTGTCCTGAGCCTCCATTATGACCACATATTCATCGCCACCATAGCGGACGAGACGATCATCACAATCCAGTTGGGAAGCAATAACCACGGCCACTTCTCTGAGCATCTTACTGCCCATAAGGTGTCCGTAGGTGTCCACCACCTTTTTGAAATCGTCCAAATCCAGGAAGGCTAGGGAAACAACCTGATCCTGCTCAATCAGCTTGGCTAAGTAATCGTGCAGAAAACGAGTGTTATAGAAGCCTGTTACGTCATCGGTTATTGCAAGAGTTTGAATTCTCATGTGGTTGCGGGCATTGGTTATGGCTATTGAGACGTAATCTGCGAGAAAGGAGAGCACGGGCATGGAACTTTCGTCAAAAAGAAAAGGATCTTCAGGATTGACAATCTCAATGGCACCAATAACTGAGTCTTGCACTTTTAAAGGGAGGCAAATGAGAGATTTAGTGGTAAAGCCGGTCATGTCATCTACCCTTTTACTAAACCGGGGGTCGTGTTGAGCGTTTTCGGGCACCAGTATAGGTTCACCCGTTAGTGCAGCAGTGCCCACTATTCCCTCGCCAAGCTTCATTCTGGTATTGGCAAGCATCTCCCTTTCCAGTCCTACTACTAACTCGAAGCACAGTTCTTGGGTCTCAGGGTCCAGTAAATATAAGGTCCAGTTCTTTGCTCTTATTAGTTCACTGATTCGCTGCATGATTATCTTGAGGATCTGCTCCATGTTGAGAGTTGAAGTTATCGCTTTACCGATCTCAACGCAGGTCAGCAACTTTTTGTCGTGGGTTAACATTTTCTAAATTGACTCCTTTATTGAGGTGCCACAACCGCTGGGAATAGGGCTGAAACCAGAGAAAAAAACCGGCGCTAGCTCACGGACCAAGCTTTGGTTAGGGTCTACTTTGGCAAAACCTGCTGAGGGTTGTCAAGCCTATAGGAAATTACGAGAGCTACGAAGAAGATTAAAAGTGCAAGGCAAAGCGCATGGCGCCAATTCGTCAATCGATAGGTTATAGGTAGGATACATCCCATGACCCATTACCTATGACCTATTACCCTTCGCGGTGCTTTGCGCTTTGTGTCGGTTCTAATCTTTGTGCTTTTTACGGCGAAAGACTAGCCAGTAGCGGCCCACTCATCTTTTCTGACGGCTGATTCCAACAGTAACTGGATGGCATTTATATCTTGGACAACTAAGTCGTCGAATTCCACCAGGCAATCTTGATAGTGAAAATCACCTTCAGTCCACCCCAGGAGGTCAAAAACCACCTCTCGAACCTGGTGATGAATTAGCTCCTTCAAAGTATCTTCGTTGAGATATCCTAGGTCTAGGAGCATCTCTCCCACCCTTTTACCGGCTTTTTTCGCCTTATCCAAGACTTGCATTAGGGCCTCGGGGGATATGAGACCTTTCTGGTAGAGGATCTGGCCTAGTTGAAGTCCTGGTTGCCCGCTTCCGGCAATAATCTTACCTTCTTTTAGGCAGATGGCTCTTCTCTTCTGGCCGTTGGTGAACTGCAGGATACCGGTTTTATTGTCTGAGGATAGAATTTGCAGTATAGTAGACAGGCCAATTGACTTCAGATTTCCCTTGAAGTCCAGCGCGACCGTGTTCCTTGATGAATTGAAGGGATTCCACACTGCCTGGCGGTCAGCATAATCTCTTGTGTTCCACGCCTTTATCGCCTCTTTTTCACTCTCTCTGATTGGACCACTGGTACCGCACCAGCACACAACTGAGTAGTAGTTTTGGGAATCTGGGATTGTTTTCAGGCAAGTTCTGTCGACTTCATGCTCAGCTGAACCGCAGAAAGGGCAGGGTCTTAAACTCTCTTTCAGATCGGTCATCTTCCACCTCCGACTGAAAATCCGCCAATGGGTCCTTCAGTCTCAAACCTGACTTTTGTGAGTTGAGAACCATCCTCCCCCCGAAAAACTTCTTTGGCCTCATTGAGCCCATCAATTTTACTACTTATATGAAAAAAGTGTGCCATGGTTGGTAATTTGATATTTTATATTTTAATTTCAATTCGTTACACACTAAAGGTGTCCCAAGGAGAGCGTAGATATGATTTGACTTGGAGTCAAAGTTTGTTAAAAAGTTGCCACTTTTTGGGAAAATATTTAT
>JASFKF010000292.1:0-3931 GCA_050118775.1 Syntrophobacterales bacterium | reverse complement strand
AATTAGAGTTTTCGCGCCCTGTGATCTAGTCTGAGAAAGGTCTCCGGAATACCCTTCAAGTTCAGTAACCAACTCTGGCAATCTTTCCGAACTAAGCAAGTGGCTGGCAAAGCCAACGCGCACTGCCTCCGCGCCAACCATTTCGTATCCTGTAAGGCCCAGATACTCCGGATAACCTTCCGGGCATTTGCTGAACATCCATCCAGTTGCTCCCACGTCCGGGAAAAAACCGATTCTGGTCTCTGGCATGGCCATACGGGTCCTCTCTGTAGCCACCAATAGGTCAGCCGCAGCCGCCAACCCCAGTCCCGCACCCATAGTAATGCCATCTGCTAAGACGATTATGGGCTTGGCAAAACGATGGAGCCTAAGGCACAAGTCGTATTCCTCTTCCAGGATCTGTTCTGCCGACGGGGTGGCTTGCTCCTGCACAGCCTGTGCAAGTGCCTTGACATCTCCCCCGGCGCAAAATCCTCTTTCTCCGGCCCCATAGAACAATATGAACTGGCAATGCTTCGCTGCCTCAGCCTCGTCCAAGAGTTGGTCGATCAAACGAATCATCTCTAAATTAAGACTGTTAAGGACCCTTGGACGGTTAAGTACGATGGTCATCATGCGACCGTGTTGGTGAACGAGGACAGTCGGTTCTCCCTGGCTTTTCAACTCAGTCATAGTCAGCTCCCGAGGTCATCATTAAATAGCGCTTAAGGTGAAAAAGGCAATAGGGTACCCGAATTGTTATCCTTTCTTTCTTTTCTCGCTGAGTGCTTTCCTGGCCAATTCCATGGCAAGCTCTTGAATCATTTCCCGATTTTCCAGCTTGTCTAGCCAGAAGAGCGGAATTGCCTCAAACCCCAGATAAGCCCCTGAAATAGCTCCAGCCATAGCACCCAGGGTATCTCGATCGCCGCCATGCATAATAGCACAATAGAGACAGTCCTCGTAGGAACTTGGATATCTAAGGAAGGCATAGGTGGCGAAGGGCAGTGACTCCTGCACCGCAACACTCTGGCCTAGTTGTCCAGCCACAATTGGTGGAGGGACATCCTCATGAAGCAGCTCTTTCACAAGCTCAAGCTTTTCCCTTATTTCACTGGTGCGAGCAAAGTCTATCAGGTGACGAACAAACTTTTCCGGACGGAATTTCTCTGTCGAGTCGAGCCTCACAGCTTGTGCCACAGCCAAAGCCTGGACTGCCGCCCCATCTTTTCCAATTGGGTGCGCATGGGTGACTTCAGCCGAAACACAGGCCAATTCATAAATCTTCTGGGAATTATGAAAGAGAAGACCCAGGGGAGCAATGCGCATGGCAGCCCCGTTGCCAAAAGACCCGCTGCCCCCGAAAAGCATCTGAGCTGCTTCCGCGTATGTGATTCCCTTGGAACGGACCAGAGAAAATATTGTTGGAGGTCCTGTTGCATAGCCTCTCCAAGGTTCCTTTTCAAAATTAATCCGGAAGGTTTCTCCAAGGTCCCGCCCCTCTGGGTATCCTTTATTGACGAGAGAGGTGGCCAAGCCGATTGCCATGGCAGTATCATCCGTGTAGCGCAGTTCGGCCACTCGTTCTAAGGCACCGTTTAGCTTGTTTCTGTCTGGATAGTGAAAAGCAAGTTGTCCTATGGAATCACCAATAGCACTGCCCACCATACCTCCTAAAAATTTGGCTTCCAGCATTGACTCTGTCATATTACCCTCTCCAGGAAAATGAACATGGAGTAAGATTATTTCAGATTGCGAATTTTTAATTTAGAAATTCAAAATTCAAAATTCGAAATCTCTCCCCTATGCTCCATGCCCTATGCCCCATGCTCATTTCTACTGGCTACTGGCTACTTTATACTTATACTATTGTGATATTGTCCAAGTGTAAATATAATCAGGCGGTCGCACACTATGACATCAGTAGCAAGCCCTCTTAAGAGCCGGTTAGACAAACTGATTTCCCTCCTCTGGCAGCTCCCACTTGCGAGACTGGGAGGGGATAAAAGGGAGAGTCAGGGGCTGTTTGGATTCCATGGTTATGCAACAAACCGAGTTGAATTACTTCAAAGACTGGTTCAAGCAATACGTTTCCCTCTACTATGAACTGCAGGGAGATGGGCTGAAGCCTATCCTCCTGAAAGAGCAGCATACTAAACGCACCTGCAAAGAAATAGTACTTCTGGGTCGAGAGTCCGGCCTAAACGACGAGGATTTACTTCTGGCTGAGACAGCTGCTCTGTTTCACGATATCGGCCGCTTCCCTCAGTGGAAGAATTATTCTACTTTCATTGATAGTGCCTCTGAGGATCACGCCCTACTAGGTCTCAAGGTAATCTCCCAGCACGGGATCTTAATGGGGCTGGCGCCAGAGGAGCGGGAGCTGGTCCAGGTAGCAATTCGCCATCACAATGTGCGGAAACTACCTTTGAATCTCTCCAAACGGCAAGACCGTTTTTCCAGACTCCTTCGGGATGCAGACAAGCTGGACATATGGCATGTGGTCATCACCGAACTGGAAGGACATGGAAAGCTATTAGAAACCCTAGAGGGTGTCATACCTACTAGCAATTCTTTCAACCGTGGAATAGTGACTGAACTTATGGAGGGAAAAGTCCCGGACTTCAGCTCAGTGCGTAACCGAAACGACATGATATTGTTAAGACTTGGGTGGGTATTTGACCTCAACTTTCCGATGTCATGCCGCCAAGTATTAGAAAGACATTATGTGGAGAAACTTTGCAGTAATCTGCCTGGACGAAGGGAAAGACAGGAAGTTGAGAAAGCGCTGATCTCATATCTGCAAAAACGTTCAATGGAGGAATCATAATCTGCCTTCCTCCAATGGCAAGCTCTCTAGAGAGTTTAGCTTTGCAGCCCCCCCGTTCCGACATTCAATAAGCGAACTAACCATGCACTCGAATTCATCAAAGGGAAAAGGCTCGGCAATAATCGCATCGAAAGGGGAGTGATCTGGGCTAGTGCCGAAATCCAGACCGGTAATGAGGGCCACAGGTATTGAAGTTTCGCTGCTCTTTACTATGCGGCCCAACTCCCACCCTGATATTCTAGGAGTGGAAAGGTTGGTGAGAATGAGATTGAAGTGTCCGTGACGGAATTTCTCCAGACCGTCAAGACCATCTACCGCTGTGGTCACCCGATAACCTTTCCAACAGAGCATTGTCTCAAGGAGCGCGAGAGCACCCCGATTACGTTCGACCAGCAAAATGTGAGCTCGAGGTGATTCAAGGGTGGAGCTTTGCATGTTTTCCTCCCAATCATCAGGTTACGATGACTCAAACGACGCTAATAATCCCACGAATGAAACCGAGCCTCAGTTTTTTATCAAAGTCTAAACCTCACTTATGGAAAAATCCTGGCACATCCGGCTGAGCCTAGCACTTGCAATAGCTGTTGCTAGGCTGGCAGCTACTGACTTGATCAATTTATTGTCATGGGCAGTGAAGTGGCCGTGCTCTTTGTTCCACATATGAATTGCACCTATAACCTCTCCACCAACCACCATGGGCACACAGAGAATTGAGCGTGCTTTTGTACCGCCGAAAGCTCTGACCATTGAAGACAGGTGAGGGTTTTGTGAGGCATCACGAACCAGTACCGATTCTCCCCGAGACATCACATAACCGCAGATTCCTTCGATCCTTTTCATCCTGAATGGCTCAATTCTGTCGCCCTTGGTTCCAAAGCTTTTTTTGACAGCTAGACCATCCTCTTCCTGAAGATAAATGGCGCCGGCCTCAACCGTTATCATTTGGCCAATCAGGGTTCCGACCTTATCCAAAACGTCGTCTAAGTCAAAAAGAGAAGAAGTCACCACATTTCCTATTCTGTTGAAAGCTTCCAGTTCCCGGCCTTGCTCATCTATCTGCTCAAGAAGCATCTGGTTGTGCATGGCCAACCCTAGGTAATCGCATGCCTGTTGCAGTATTAC
>JASFKF010000291.1:0-3939 GCA_050118775.1 Syntrophobacterales bacterium | reverse complement strand
CTCCAGCCGACTTCGGCCACGACTGGAAATGAGCACTCCATCCGCTCTTTTTCTTTCCACCCACTGGCAGATATCCTGAGCGATGCCTGATTCCTTTTTTTTATACACAGTCTGCACCCGCTCCTCATGGAAACCTTTCTGAATCAGATGATTCTTGGCCTGGGTGAGGATTTTTTCGGCCAGCCGAATGGACTTGTTTTCAATAACTTTCAACTTGGTTGCAGTCTCACGGTCCATGGAACGATCGTCTGCGAGAAGGGGGGGGAGGCTCGGCAGCACATATTTGAGGGTCACTTCCAGATTGTGCCTGTTGCCGTAGATTAGATGAAGATAGTCCAGAGATCGCAGAGCATTTTCAGAACCATCCACAGGAACAGTAAGCATTTTGGTCAACTCGGCCATGATTTGCCCTCCAGTTGGTTTTGGTTATCTAGATCTCAATATTAATATCATTGGGCAAGTTACCCAGTGCAGTTTACCTTGCATTTGTGCAGATGGTTTTTCGAAATGAGGTTGAAAGTATAGCCAAACCAAAGCCCAAGGTTCAAGCTAAAAATATTCGCTGGGCTTTGGCCATTTTTCCCAGGGGGATTTATAGCTGTGCTGCGGTGGCAATATGAAAGCAAACATAATGTGAATGGCAACGAAACCGCTAAAAACAGGGACGGTGGGCTCGGGTTAGGGAAGTTAATTTACCTAGAGAAAAGAACGTGCATGGGGATGGGCAGTGGTGCAGATTAGGTTGCGCGGTTTAGGCGACGGAGCCAAAGGGCCAGTGGATTGAAAACAGATCTGATACGGACACAAACTTCACATTACAATTTTCACAGAGATAGTACCTGCTTCCGGGGAGTAATCTCATCCAGAAACTACGCCTTATTCGATGTCTTTCCAGGTTCCCGCATTTAGGGCAGGATTTTCCACGAATCAATATGGCCATCATGGTGTCCTCCTCCGGCGGACGGTTGAGGTTCGCAATCTACATACAACTGGTTGCTTTTTGCAGATCCAATTACTTGAGTCGAGGTAGAGGTTTGCCACAGACAGGACACTCCTTTTCAGTCGATCTAATCATTAGCTTTGCCTTGCAATGGGTGCATACCACCTCGCAGAGTTTTATTCTCTTTCCCTCGACCATTGTAAAAAGCAATTCTGCCGCCAAAAGACCAGGGCCGACAGTGATGTATGTTGGTTAATGCTGTTGAGAATCTATTCGCATAAATCATACCAATCAGTTTTTTTTCATTTGTCTATTGATTGCAAGGAGTTATTCAGGTAAATCTCAGCAGAGTCCTGCGGTTATAGGCAAGGGAGTTCTCAAAATGGGAAAAGAAATGCCACTATTAGTTAGAGAAGGGGGTGTCTGAGAAAAGGGGCGAGGGCAATCTGGCGTAATGGTTTTAACCGTGGTTCCAGGAGAAACCGGGGGTGAGTAAGGTGTCGAGTATAGGCTAGACGGTGTGACTGTCGGTGACGTCGATGAAGTAAATCTGATTCTCCTTCAGGATGGGGTCAGGGCGTATGAGGATGATGCTGGGAGAGAGAAGATCTTCAGAAGAACTGGCTACCACAGCCGAACCATTCTCAACTCTGGCACTCGGATAGGTTACAGAGTGGATTATCTCAAAGTTGTGCTTATACACACAACCTTTCTCTGGAAAAGGGCATTCCAAGATGAGAACTCTCATTTCGCCGAGGATGGCGACACACCGCTGACATTTTGGTTCTTCATCGATTACTTCACGCAGCCGTCTTTCAACTCCCCCGTAAGGAGGACCTTCTAACTTCCTGCGATCTTCACCACTTCTTCTATCATCAAACTTGCGTCTCTCCTTAAGCCTGCGTCGATCACCGCCGCTACGGCGTTCCTTCCCTCTCTTACGCTCAGCCCTACCAAGTCGCACTGGAAATTTCCTTTCAGACCAGGATGATTTAAGTTGCTACCCCATGTGGGGAAAAGTATGTAGAAAGAATTTAACTTTTTCAACAGAAGTATGGGTGAAAAAAATAGTGGTCCGTTTTGGGAAGGATGGCAAAGACAGCAAAATAAAACCCCCACTGACGGGGACAGGCGTCTTCACCCATTCAAGGCCCATCCAATTTAAAACCAGTGGGGGTTATTTAGTGAGGTTAGAGTCTTTGGCGAAAACCAGTATATGACAACGGTATCTTTGTATCTCTACGAAGCTTTGTACAACAAAAAAGAGGTCTAGTCAAATAATTAGTTTTTTTCTATATCCTTTAAATAATTGAATTTTATCTATTAAAAAGAATCACGGTAAACTTTTGTTTCTACCCACGACCAACTTCACTCTCCATGAGGCGAAAGGAGTTGGACTGCGTTTCAGTTAGGTGCCGGTTGGGGGCTTTCAGCGTGCGGGGCAAAGCAATCAGAGATGGGATATGCCTTGTCGCATAGCCAGCAGTGGACATTATTTTCGTTGGAGACCCAAGAAATCTGCCTGTGACCCTCTGGACATTGTCTAGGGTGTTCAAATTGGAACCTGGATGTAACACTGCCAAAAAGCCTGTCACGTATGCGCAAAGCCATAATTCCCTCCCATTAGAGTTTAGGTGAAAGCCTGGGATTAAATCTGGTAGTTGCCTCCGACAGGCAAGATAGGTGAGAACACTTCTGGGGCTATGAAAACATGGGGGACATAAAAGCCTGAAAGCGCAGCAACTGGACTTTAACACATAGGAGGTGGATTTTGTCAAGGGGAAAACTGTGTGGGAGTTTCCCCAAAAATATTCTTTTGACTTGGGCCAAGGGGAAGCTACTCCACAACGCGCATGATTCGCGGCATCTATTGGCAGGATTCCCGTTTAGTCTGCACCATATCTTCATGCAGGCCCTCTCAAAGCTGAGATGCGTGAAGACAGGTTGCTCAGATGCTCGTTGTTTGGCAGCTTCCCCTTTTGGCCTTCGCTGATGTCTCTTCTGAGTGACTGCGGAAGGTCTGTGCCATTTCTAGCCCAGTTGTGGTAGGGGGAGCCCCTGGCCCGCCGAAGCCTTGCGAAGGCGGGAACAGGGAGGGGGGTGCCTTCCCCCGGCCACAGCTGGGCTAGAAGTGACCAGATCGTGAGCCCTGGAACGACAGAAGAGACATCAGTAGAGGCGTTTTCATTTGCACACCAATGCAAACTGACTCGTGAAGAGAGGTTAGAAGAATCATTCATTCATTTTTGGGGAAACTCCTGGAAAACTGTGGCGTCGGAGGAAAAGGATAAAAGGGTGGGGGGGCAACAGTACACCCTTCAAACTAGCAAGAAAACACAATGTGGAGAAAGTTGCGAGCGCTGCTGGAAATTTGGGTGAATTGTACGCCCATTCCCCTGGGCAATGCGGACTTGGACTCCTGCTGGCGACTCATCCAGGCCACTTCGGCGGAAACCACCAAAAGTCCCTCATAGTCAGGAGGTTTGATGACCAAACGAAAAGATCTATCCTGCACTGGATCGGATAAAAAATGGATAAAGGCACCCCCGAGGCTGATATTCTTTGTTTCTCCCCTGACTATACACTGGGGGGTCAACAGAAAAACAGGCCAGCTAAGATCGGCGCGGGAGTATTGACGCTTCTTTTGATGAGTAGGCATGTTTGTATTCCAATGTTATCAACTGTCCATACACCCTTTAAAAAGGGGCGAGGTTTTGAACAGGCGTCAGCCTTTGCTGCTCTTTATTGGTTCGGTGATCCAGACTCGGAACCGAAAAGATGGAGTCTGAGACCGTTATGCGCCGGTTGTTGCTGAGAAAAAATGCGTGGGTCTTTAAAGGGGTGCTAGGCTAATTATTTTTGCACCCTACCACAGATGAACCGGTTCTTGTCAATCGGGAAAACCACCATTTTGCGATTTGTAAACAGGTAGAGTTATCAGAGGTTCCCTATTCGGTCGGAAAGGATGCCCACTGAAAGGGCGAAATTGTTTGAGCGGT
>JASFKF010000290.1:0-3940 GCA_050118775.1 Syntrophobacterales bacterium | reverse complement strand
TGAAGAACAAAAAGAAGTCATTAGGATCTGTAGAGAGTGTGCCGGCGTGTTAAAGATCGACTCCTATGCCGACACCAAGAATCACCTCCTGGGAATCCGGATTCCCAGAAAAAGTTGCAAAACTTGCCAGGAAATTGGCAGAAAATGGTTTGAGGAAGGAAGTGTCACCAGGTTTAATCTGGTTTGTCTGCAAGACCGGGTAACTGACGAATATTATGTGAAACGGAAATGAGCGAACCTGTTTTTCTGAAAGATTTTACCCCGGCTGAGCTGGAACTCTGGGCCCAGCAAGGGGGACAGCCTGCTTACCGAGCCAGGCAGCTGCTTAAATGGCTCTACTCTCAGAACGCCGAAGATTTTCAGGCAATGACCGATCTGAGCAAAGATTTTCGTGGCTGGCTCGACGAGAACGCCCGCATCTCCTCGGTGAAACGAGAAAAAGTTCTAACCGATGTTGACGGGACGCGAAAGCTGTTACTGCGACTTCAAGATGGGGAGCGGATCGAAAGCGTGCTTATTGATGAGGGTGAGAGGCTTACACTCTGTCTTTCCAGCCAGGTTGGCTGCGCCTACGGCTGCCGCTTCTGCCTGACCGGTCGAGACGGATTCCGCAGGAATCTTACCGCCGGTGAGATAGTTGATCAGATATGTGCAGCTCGAAAGGAGCTCGCTCAGGGGGAACGGGTGACCAATCTAGTATTCATGGGCATGGGAGAACCACTAGCCAACCTGGCGCAAGTGCTCAAAGCTCTGGAAATAATTACCTCAGACCGCGGCCTCAATTTCTCCACCCGGAGAATTACCCTATCCACCGTGGGGTTGATCCCGGAAATGCTAAAACTGAGCAGTTTTTTCCAGATAAAACTGGCAGTGTCGCTGCACGCTGCAGACAACGAGACCAGATCTCGTATCATGCCCATCAACAAACGTTATCCTCTGGAAGAGCTCCTTGAAGCCTGCCGAAACTTGGAACTGCCGCGGCGCAACCGGATCACCTTCGAGTATCTACTCCTCGGGGGTGTAAATGACTCTCCCGAGTCAGCTAGAAAGCTGGCCAAGCTTTTGAGAGGTCTGCGGGCCAAAATCAACATCATTCCATTCAACCAGTACCCCGGGGCTAAATTTAAAGCTCCTTCGGTTATCAGTGTCGAGGAGTTTCAAAAGATACTCCAAGACAAACATTTCACCGCCACCGTGCGCCAAAGCCGCGGTGCTGGAATTATGGCAGCCTGTGGTCAACTAAGCCATTGTCATTAATGATTTCACAACACTAAAGTTTCTGTGTTCGGATTTCTGCTTTTTCACTTTAATTCCCCTAAACCTAACAACTGACACTCGGTGTAGTATTCCTAAATGCTACATTGGCAACTTACTAATTAAACATTACAAAACGCAGTTATTAAAAAAATCGTAGAAAGGAAAACTACAATTTGTAAACCAGCCCTAATTCACCTTAGCGGAAAAAATAGATTTGAATAAAAAAATTATAAAATTCACCTCACACTTTCTATTAATTACTTTTACTGCATGTTGTTGCCTTACCGCTCCCCTTGTTCAGGCTCAAAAGCCCTTACCTCAAGAATCTGGTTTTTCAGGATACATCGAATTACTTGGAGCATACATAAGCAGTAATTCGCAATTAAACACAGACAATAAAAACGAGAGAACAAATTCTTTGGACAAGTCCGGTGCGCGTGTTGCTAACGTCAAGCCCCTGCCTTTGGGACTAATTGCTTATACCTTCGCTGAATTACGTACTCAACTCTTTTTGGGTGTGCTGCCAGAAACTTTGGTGCAAGGTCAGTTTCAGGTTGAAACAGGAGTGCGGCACGATCTCTTGGACGGCACGAGTTTCCGTGCTTCAGCCATTCCCATTACACCCTTTAAGAGGGAAACTTGGGAGGACCCATTTGTAATCGGTCAGAATCGGAAAGAGACTGATATGACATCCTATGGTTTCAAGCTGGCGGCTGAGAACATCCGGGCATCTGGCATGGGCTTGGAATATAGATGGATACAACAAAAAATTGATAAAGAACAAAGCGGCACATTTTTAATATCACAGCCAGGTAGCCCGCTTACACCAGAGGACCTAGATGACCTGAAGCGAGATTCGAAATCTCACCGCTTATCGGCTGATTATTCATTTGAGTTGATGCCCCGAATGAGTCTAAAGCCAATTATCAGGTACACTCGCGAAGATGCCCAAGGCAATGCAAACAGTTTTCACGCTTTAACCACACAATTGTCTTTTTCATATGTGGGGGATCAATTTCAGGCGTTCGTTAATGGGATTGTCAAAGGTGAATGGTATGATGATACTCATCCAGTATTTGATAAGACCCGCCGGGATTTCAATTTGGGGCTCTTCGCAATCCTTGGATACAAAGATCCATTTGGATTAAAAAGTTTTAGAATAGACTGGTTAAATGGTTTTTTTATGTCGAATTCAAATATTGATTTTTACGAGTCTACTAACTATATAACTGCCCTTGGCCTTGCCTACACCTTTTAGGATGTTAAGTTTCAGAACAAAAATCGAACGCCAATAATCTCAGGGTAATTTTTTCGCTGGCTTCCCTGCAGGCGCGATCGAACTCCTTTCGCAGCAGCTGCGAGTCATTGTCCACGTAATCGGCAAGCTTGAGTGCTTCATCACTTTGCCAAAGGAAGTCCTTAGAAAAAATCTCTTCCTCGTCTCCAACTCGTAAAAACCTCGTATGCACTCTCATGAAAAAGAAGATATTCGGATTACCACCTCGACCAGATTTAAAGCCAACACTCCTGACGCTGACCTCAAGGACATAGTCTATTCCGTCTCCTTTAAGGAAAATGTAGTTGAGTTCTTCATCAGGGTAATGAGGGCCTTTCCCTTTCAGGAGGTCGAGGCCGCAATCGGTTAGATGCAAAACAGTCTTTGAAAGGTAAGCTGAAACGGTCTCTTGGATTTTAAGCTCCGGAATGGCATTGGTGATTGCAGCCCTCATTTCTTTAACCTCATTATCAGGTACAGCTAGTTTCCGAGCTTGCGCCGCCGCATTACTCCATCCGGCACAAGCGGCGGTGGAAAGGGTAATGAGATCTAAGGGCCAAAAACCCGTGGCTGGGACGTGAATCATAGCTTGATCCATCCCCCGCAAGTTTTCTTTCCAGCCTCCCGGTGTGTCAACCTCGGCCTCCGGAAGGAAAATTGCCGGTACTACACCGATGGTGCCAAGCCAAGCATTGCACTTTGCATCCGGTGGAGGTAACTCTGACCTTATCTCTCCAATTCCGAAATCAACAACTAACCCGTTTTTTAAAATCACATAGTAATCAGCCCTAGCATAGGAGGGGTAATATTCTATAAACCTATCCTCATATCGCAATACAACATATTCTCCTCTGTTCTCGACCCAGTCGGGTTTCCCCATAATATTAGTCGCTCTGCCTTCCACCATATACTTTCTCAATTTAGATATCCTATCGCCTGTGGCACACCCAACTAATGATGATATTATAAGAAGAACGAGTACTTTTCTCATGCTTGACTCCCCTTTTTAGAATGATGAAGAATGGTCTCTAAAATTGATAAATTTTTAAAAACGGAATGCTATTCCTGTCAAGAAATGATGCGTATCTAGAGTAGTCTCCACTTTCAGCCTAGTGCGGGGCTCAAACCCAAGAATCCATTCCTCAGTTTCATCTCGATAATTTATTTTATAGTGGGTATAGCGATACTCTCCGTATAAGCCGAAGTTTCTATGGAACTGCCAAAGAAGACCAGCCCTAAGGTCCCATCCGTTTTCGAAACCCCAATCGGACACTTTTTCCGAGACTGCCGGGCGAAAATCTACGGACATGTCATAGTAAATAAAGCTCGGGCCTCCACCTAGGTAAGGCTGAATTTTGCCGTGAGGATGATCTTCACTGGTTAGTAAAGGCCAGCGGAACATTAACA
>JASFKF010000289.1:0-3943 GCA_050118775.1 Syntrophobacterales bacterium | reverse complement strand
CTGGAGCTCCTTTTGGGAAAGTTCCTGATTTTTGTCACTGAGGGGATCAATACTGGGGGCGATCAGGTAAAGAGGGTGGTGCAAGGGCTGGGCAAACTCTGCCAGTGACCAAATGGAGGCATCATAAGGTTCAACGAAATTGCGCAGGTACTTCCACACCGGCCGGTATGGACGGCTAACATCGATATGGCAGCGCCAGATCCACTTCCCTCTCCTCCCGGGGCATAAATTCAACAGGGGTGCAGGTTGCGGGTCGTGGATAAAGACGAAATCAGCCTCTTCCAATTGGCCTCGCAATCTCTCTGCATTCTCCTCATTAGTCTCTTCATATCCCTTGAGCAGGGGTTGGGGAATTTCCAAGCGGTTCCCCTGCAAAGTATTGTGCATATACTTTGTGCACTGATAGAACTCCCCCTCTCCGTCGATAACTTCCCAGCTGGGTTCAAGACCCAGCTCCTGCTTCAAAGGGATCATGCGATGAAGAATCTCGGCTACACCACCACCCTCCCTGGTAGAATTTACATGCACTACCCTTGTACCTCTGAGAGGCTCGGCTAGCTGGCGCAGGCTATTAATGACATCTTCACCGACTATCTCTTGGTATTGGTCCAGCAGCAGATCTGTCATGTATTCACATACTCCTCGAATATCTGACCAAGTTGGGACCTCAGCTCTGTGAGAGATTTGAAATAGGGATCAATGGCGGCTATCTGCTCTAGTAGTCTTTCGTAGCTGTTGCCAAAACCTTTGAGCCACTCACTGAAATCATCGCCCCTGTTGGCTGTTCGCCGGCGAGCGTCCACGAAGTGATAGAAAATGCTTCCTACGGTGAGATGGGCAATGTACTCCTTTAGCTGTTCAGGTTTAGTGAGCCGGAGTCTTGTATCAAAGACGACGATCTGTGAGCGAATGAAGTGAAACTGTTGGTGCGACGAGGACCACGGCACCAACTCATTTTCATCTAGCCTCTCTTCGATAATCTCTATCAATTCTCGCCTTAACTCCTCCATGTCTGCAAATTCGGTGGGATCGATGAGGGCAAGCCTCTCGGCAAGAAATCTATCGTGCAGGCCATGATAGGCCCAAACGGCAAAATCGTTTTGATACTCGGGATCATCGAAGCTGGGGCGCAGCAGACCCCCCCAGAAATGGTGGTAGATGCAGCCTGAACGGGTTGTCTCAAGGCGATCCCGCAACTCTCTGAGATTGTGGGCCCTTTCGCCGGTAGCGATGGCAATGAGGGCACAATCTTTCACTGCAAATGGATCAATCATAAATATTCGCTTTCCAGGCAAAGTAATCGGTAACTCTAGCGAATTAGCCGCATTTCGTCAAATTCACCATTTCGATAGGTTGCATTAATCTCAAGGCTTCCCAGGGTTCCGTAGAATTGTTTGCACATCCCGGGCCAAAATTATTATCTCCGGGGCAAGACGAGTAGGAAAATTACCCCCCGGGTCCTAAACTGGTCATGTTAGCGGTCTAGGAAGATACAGAGAAATGCAAGTTGACATCCTGGGACAGGGCAAGATAATCATTAGGTGGATATTGCCTAGTCAATAGCTGACAAAAATCAAATCTAACTAGGAGTTATACCTCATGAGTTATCTGGTCATCGTGTCAAACAGGGGACCCTTCAGTTTTTCAGGTGAATTCCTAAAAGAAGCCCAGGCGTGCCTAAGAAAGGGAGTTGAGCCTGAGGCTCCGAGCTTTGGCGAGGGAGGACTGGTTCAGGCCATGGCAGGTCTTCTTAAACCTGGGAAATGGGACACCACCTGGATAGGCGCCTCAATGGGAGATTACGATATCGACGTGGCCAGAGGACACCACACCCGGCTATTCAAAAGGATGAAAAAGGCTAAATACGCCCCTGATCATTTTCCTCATATCGAGATAAAGCGCGATGGCAGAATGCACTTCAACTACAAAAATTACGACTTTTACATGAGATTCGTTTTTTTCGACACCAGGCATATGCACAGTTACTACAGCAAATTTGCCAATGGATTTCTTTGGCCTCTCATGCACCTAACGCGATCACCGCTCTTTTACAAAAAAACACCAGTATTTCCCAGGCCTCACTTTGTCAAAAATGATTTCGTTCAATACACTAGCAGCGGGGTTACCTTCGCCAATACCATCACTGATGAGACTCGCAAAAGCATGGCATGGGGAAAAGATGGAGACAACATTGTTATCTGGAATCAGGATTACCATCTCATGCGGATTGCCGAAGTGTACAAGGCACTTTTACTGGAAGAGGGTATATGTGACGAAAAAAGAAAGAGGATACACGTAGGGCAATTCATCCACACACCTTTCTTTAACATTCATGAAATCCAGGGTCTCATCCGGGAAGACAAGAGACACAGAGTTAAAGCTGAGATATATGACCCCTTTGGAGAAACCATTGAGTCAGCATTGCAGAAGTTGACTTGGGGCATGCTCTCAAATGACTTCGTCGCTTTTCATACCAAAGAATACTGTGACCACTACTTAGAGGCCCTGCAAGAGTGGTTCCCCGTGGAAATAAGGATCAAGGATCGCTTCTACGAGGTCATTCATCAGGATTCGGTGACAACCATTGGCGCCTTTCCCATTGGACTGGATGTGGAATACATACTTTCTGAAGTTGCCGAGGGGGAGAGGCTGAATTATGAGGTCGGCGGAAAGAGCCTTTACAAGCAAATCAACAATGACAGAAAAGCAGGAAGATATATCTTTGGCGGTCTCGAGAGATGCGACTACACTAAAGGACTCATTGCCAGACTGAGTGTCTTTGAGCACGCCCTCAATAAATTAAGGGCTTTGCAAAAGGATGCCCGCTTCTACCAGGTGACGGCACCAAGCAGATCTGAAAGCCCAGACTACCAAAAACTGAATGCCTTTCTGGAAGAAAGGGTGACCAAGGTAAATCAGAAAATCAAAGATGGCCCCATTATTCACATAGACCAAGGCATTACAGCGCCACAAAACTATAAGTTCATGAAAGAGATCGATGTCATGCTGGTGACCCCCTTAGAGGATGGGATGAACCTGGTGGCCTTCGAATACATCCTCTCGCAAAAATACAGGCGCCCGGAGGAGCGAGGTATCCTGATTTTGAGCACCAGTGGCGCATCAAGGGTCCTCAAGCAGGAGGGGTTTGGCGAGGAAGACGGGATTGTTTACATCAACCCCATGCGTGCCAAAGGTGCCGGAGAAGATGTGGTGCAAGCCTTGCTGCAAGGAAGACAGATTTCCGAAAGAGTCATCAACTATGTCGAAACTGAACGGAGGGTGGAAGACTGGGCGGATAGAAACATAGAGGCTATCTTGAACTGTAGAAAGGCTCCCTAAAAAAACTTTCACCACAAGAGACGAGTTGAGGGTCAGATTTTTTAAGGTGAATCCTGGCGAAAAATCTGTTATGACTCCTGCAACAACAGCTTTGATCCTGCGTAATAACTTGACTTATAAGCATTTACATTAAAAATTAAAACAATTAACATTATTAATTAACATTTGATAAACCGCAAGTTTACCCCGACATACCCATATAAAAAACATCATTTTACCTGCTTTATTGGTCCAAGTTCATTGACATCAGGCAAATTATTATAGTAATTTTCTACCGAGCTCGTGATCGGGGCTGAGAGTTTATTTCTAGAAAACTCTTGATAACTTAATGAAATAGCTTCAGTTACCTTTATTATCCTCACCGGCGAATACCAGGACGAAAGGACGGGCAAGGACTTTAGGAGGGGAGTGGATGAGCACTGATGGCGAACTCTACCACAGCGTTAAGAAAGCAGTCGCCAAGCTTTACGTGTTGAGGGACTCCTGTACAGGCATAATTGAGGCTGAGAAGTCAAGTGAAAACCTCATCTGGTTTCAAGGTGCGCAGGCCATGCTGAGAGAAGCTCTAGAGGTGCTGCAAAAAGCTCTTCTTGCCCAAGAGGAG